>NZ_JBSFYC010000042.1:0-68956 GCF_053595675.1 Streptomyces sp. NPDC002446
CACCGTCTCCCTGCTGCTGCCCCGCTTCTACGACGTCACCGCGGGCCGCGTCCTGGGCCATGCCCTAAGGGGGCGATGGCACCCCTAGGGCCGTACGAATGGGACGTATATCCGGCGCAGGCGACGACATTGCGCGGTGCCAGCGCCGGAAGCAGCTCCGCGAGCTCGGCGCCCCCGGGCGCACTCGTTCCCGGCGCCCCTTCACACACCCCCGCCCCGCCCGCAAGAGCTGGGCGCCATCGCGGAGCGAGTCATTGACCGGCAATTGTTTTCCGGCTATCCGTGTCTCCTTGGAAGTTTCCTTCAAATGATCGAGGAAGCCCTCCGGAAGGAGCGCAGATGCACTCCAGACGTACCGTTCTGACCACCGCTGCCGCCGCGGCCGCCGCCGCTGCCGCCGGTGCCGGGCCCGCGCACGCCGGCCCGGCCGCCGTCGGCCGGCAGGCCGGGCCCGGTTCCGCCACCCGGGCGCGGCTGCGCCGTCTCATCGCCCGTATGACGCCCGAGGAGAAGGCCGGGCAGCTCTTCGTGATGCGGGTGTACGGGCACTCCGCCACCGACCCCGACCCCGCGGACGTGGCCGCCAACCAGAAGGAGATCGGGGTCGCCAACGCCGCGGAGCTGATCGCGAAGTACCACGTCGGCGGCATCATCTACTTCGGCTGGGCGCACAACACCCGTGACCCGCATCAGATCGCCGATCTGTCCAACGGCATCCAGAAGGCGGCCGCCGCCCAGCGCGTACCGGTCCCGCTGCTGATCTCCACGGACCAGGAGCACGGGATAGTGGCCCGGGTCGGGGCGCCCGCGACGCTGCTGCCGGGGGCGATGGCGCTCGGCGCGGGCGGCTCCCGCGACGACGCGCGCACGGCGGGCCGGATCGCCGGCCGGGAGCTGTACGCGATGGGCATCCGGCAGGACTACGCGCCGGACGCCGATGTCAATGTCAACCCCGCCAATCCGGTGATCGGCGTCCGCTCCTTCGGCGCCGACCCGCAGGCCGTGGCCCGTATGGTCGCCGGCCAGGTGAAGGGCTATCAGGACGGCGGGGTCGCGGCCTGCGCCAAGCACTTTCCCGGGCACGGCGACACCGACACCGACAGCCATGTCGGGCTGCCGCACATCCACCACAGCGCCGAGGAGTGGGAGCGGCTGGACGCGCCGCCCTTCAAGGCCGCGATCGCCGCCGGTATCGATTCGATCATGACGGCGCACATCGTGGTGCCCGCCTTCGACCCGAGCGGGGACCCGGCGACGCTCTCCCGCCCGATCCTCACCGGCATCCTGCGCGAGCGGCTCGGCTACGACGGTGTGGTGGTGACGGACTCACTCGGCATGGAGGGCGTACGGGTGAAGTACGGCGACGCCCGGGTGCCGGTCCTGGCGCTCAAGGCGGGCGTCGACCAGCTGCTGAACCCTCCGGATCTGTCCGTGGCGCACGCGGCCGTCGTCCGGGCCATGGCGGAGGGCGAGCTGACGGAGCGCGAGATCGACGCGAAGCTGATGCGTATCCTGCTGCTCAAGGAGCGGCGCGGGCTGTTCGAGGACCCGTACACCACGCACGGGGCGGTGGACCGGGTGGTCGGCACGCGGGGCCATCTGGCCGCCGCGGACCGGATCGCGGGCCGCACGACCACGCTGCTGCGCAACGACGCGGGCATTCTGCCGCTGTCGCGGCGCCGGGAGCGGCGGGTGCTGGTGGTGGGGGTGGACGCGGCCGCGCCGTCGGGCACGGGCGGTCCGCCGACCGCGGTGCTGGCGAAGGCGCTGACGGAGCTGGGCTTCACGGCCGACGCGCTCTCCACGGGGCCCTCGCCGAGCCGGCAGCGGATCGACGAGGCGGTGGCGGCGCTCGGCGAGCGGGACGCGGTGGTGGTGGCGACGTACAACGTGACGGCCGGCTCCTCCCAGCGGACGCTGGTCGGCGCGCTGCTGAAGACCGGTAAGCCGGTGGTGCAGCTGGCGGTCCGCAACCCGTACGACATCGCCCGGCTGGACGGTGTGCGGGCGGCGCTGGCCAGCTACTCGTGGACGGATGTGGAGCTGCGGGCGGCGGCGCGGGTGATCGCCGGCCGGCGGGATCCGGCGGGCAGGCTGCCGGTCGCGATACTGCGCGCCGACTCCCCCGGCCGGGAGCTGTTCCCGATCGGCCACGGTCTGCGCTATCGGTGACCTGCCACGACGGCGGGCCCGGCGGCGGCGCGCTCCCTGCCCGGGGAGCGCGCCGCCGCGGTCAGCGCGTCACGGCCGCAGCAGCGGCATGCGGCGCATCTCCTGCTTGTCCAGCTTCTTGTTGTACGGGGCCAGCGGGGTGGCCTTGCCGTGCGGGGCGCGGACGCCGGCCCAGTCGAGGAGCTCGGCGGTGGCCTTGGTGCGGTCGGCTTCCTTCAGCTTGGCGATGTTGGCGCCGTGGTTGCCGCCGGGGACGGTGAACAGATACGCGTCCCGGGAGCCCTTGCCGGGCTCGAAGTGCTCCGAATTCCAGGGGTCGTACTGGCCGTTGACGAACATCATCCGCTGTGCGTGGTGACGCACCCAGCGGTCGACGTCGGGCATCGCGCGCCGGTCGAAGCTCATCGGGATGTCCTGGGGCACGAAGGTCCGCGAGTTGTTGATGCCCGGGTACTTCAGCAGGCCGTCCAGTTGCGGGTAGCCGTAGCCGGGCTCACCGAGCTGGGTGCCGGCCTGGTAGTAGTACGGCGTGTAGGGCTCCATGCCCTGGTCGGTGTAGCTGCTGAAGCCGCCGACCTTGTCCATCCACTTCCACAGGTCGTCCGTGGAGACGGTCGGCTTGGGGATCTCGGTGCAGGCGGTCTCGGCGGGCTGGTACTGCCAGAACCCGAACACCAGGTCCGTGACCATGACTTCATAGGCCCGGTCGGCGCTGCCGACGGTCTTGAAGGTCTGCTTCTCCTTGTCGGCCCAGGCCTGGAAGCGGTCGACCATCTCCCCGCGGCGCACCAGGGCCTCGCGCTCGATGGCGGCGAGGTCGGTGCGGCACTGTGCGGTCCCGACGGTCTGGAAGAACCGGTCGTAGGCGGCGTCCTCGTCGTTGCTCACGTCGTTGGGCGCGACATAGGCGACGGTGCCGTTCATGTCGTCGGGGAAGAAGCGGCGGTAGTAGGTGGCGGTCATGCCGCCCTTGCTGCCGCCGGTGGCTATCCAGTTCTTGCCGTAGATGCGGTGCAGCGCCGTGAAGAGGCGGTGCTGGTCGTTGGCGGCCTGCCGGATGTCCAGCTTCTTCCAGTCGGCGGGCGAGGGCCGCGACGGGGTGAAGTAGCGGTATTCCAGGGATATCTGATTGCCGTCGATGATCTTGGTGGGTTCGCTGCGGGACGGCGTGGTGCTGACGTTGTAACCGGAGGTGAAGAACACCGTGGGCCGGTCCACCGACTTGTGCAGCAGGGTCAGCCGCTGCTGGAAGGTCCCCTTCGAGGGGTGCCGGTGGTCGATCGGCTGGGTGTAGTTCAGAACGAAGTAGCGGTAGCCGTCGACCGGCTTCTCCTCGACGAGGCTCATCCCCCGGATCGCCAGGATCCGGTCCTTGATGTCCCCGTCTCTCGGCTCGGCGGCGGTGGCCGCTCCCGCCGAGGCGCTGCCGGCCGTGGCCGTGCCTATGAGCACGGCGAGCGACAGCAGCCATCTGGTGGCCTTGCGCATGCACCCTCCCCTTGGGATAGCAAAGGTGGGGCTGAACCTATCGGCGCGCGGGGGGTGCCACCAGCCCCCGGCGCCATCTGGCGGATCGTCCGTCAGCGGCGCGGGGGCCGGGCCGGGTTCTTCGGATCGGCCCGGCCCCCGTGCGGCGGGCCTCAGGCGACGAGTTCCTCCTCCTCGCCCGTGAAGGTGCGCCACAGCTGTGCGTACCGCCCGTTGCGCGCGAGCAGTTGCGCATGGCTGCCGTCCTCTGCTATCCGGCCCTGGTCGAGGACGACGACGCGGTCGGCGCGGGCGGCGGTCGTCAGGCGGTGCGCGACGACGAGGGTGGTGCGGCGGCCGATGAGGCGGTCGGTGGCCTGGGTGACGACGGCTTCGGTGGCCAGGTCGAGGGAGGCGGTGGCCTCGTCGAGCAACAGCACGTCCGGGTCGACGAGTTCCGCTCGGGCCAGCGCCAGCAGCTGCCGCTGGCCGGCGGAGAGGTTGCGGCCGCGCTCGGCGACCTCGTGGAGGTAGCCGCCGTCGAGTGTGGCGATCATCTGGTGGGCGCCGACGGCGCGGGCCGCGGCCTCCACCTCGGCGTCGGTGGCGTCCGGGCGGCCGTAGGCGATGGCGTCGCGGACGGTGCCGGCGAAGAGGTAGGACTCCTGGGGGACCACGCCGAGGCGGCGGCGGTAGCCGGTCAGGTCCAGCTCGCGCAGGTCCGTGCCGTCGATGCGGACGGCGCCCGAGGACGGGTCGTAGAACCGCGCCACCAGCTTGACGAGGGTGGACTTGCCGGCGCCGGTCTCCCCGACGAAGGCCACGGTCTGGCCGGCCGGGATGGTGAGGTCTATGCCGGCCAGCGCCGGCTCCCCGCTCCTGCCGTAGTGGAAGTGGACGTCGTCGAAGGTGAGGTCGCCGCGCAGCGCGGGCACCTCGCGGGGCCGCTCGGCGGCGGGGGTGGTGCTCGGCTCGCGCAGCAGCTCCTGGATGCGGCCGAGCGAGACGGACGCCTGCTGGTAGCCGTCGAAGACCTGGGAGAGCTGCTGTACGGGGGCGAAGAACAGGTCGATGTAGAGCAGGTAGGCCACCAGCGCACCGGCCGTGAGGGTGCCCGAGCCGACCCGGCCGGCGCCGACGATCAGCACCAGTGCGGCCGCCACCGAGGACAGCAGCTGGACGAACGGGAAGTACACGGAGATCAGGAACTGGCCGTGGACGCGGGCTTGGCGGTAGGCGTCGCTGCGCGCGGCGAAGCGGTCCCGGCCGCGCCGCTCGCGCCCAAACGCCTGGACGATCCGCAGCCCGGCGACGTTCTCCTGCAGGTCGGCGTTGACGGTGCTGATCCGCTCGCGGGCGAGTTCGTACGCCTTGACGCTCTGTTTGCGGAAGAAGTACGTGCCGATGATCAGCGGCGGGAGGGTGGCGAAGACGACCAGGGCCAGCTGGAGGTCGATGGCGAGCAGCGCGACGAGTATGCCGAAGAAGGTCAGCATCGAGACCAGGGCGGTGACCAGGCCGGTCTGCAGGAAGGTGGACAGCGCGTCCACGTCCGTGGTCATCCTGGTCATGATCTTGCCGGTCAGCTCGCGTTCGTAGTAGTCGAGCCCGAGGCGCTGCAGCTGCGCGAAGATCTTGAGGCGGAGGGAGTAGAGGACCCGCTCGCCGGTGCGCCCGGTCATGCGGTTGCCGCCGATCTGGGCGGCCCACTGGGCGAGCACCACGATCAGGGCGAGCACGGCGGCCGTCCACACGCCGGCCAGCGCGCCGCGGCGGACGCCCTCGTCGATGCCCTGGCGGATCAGGACCGGCAGCAGCAGCCCGGCGACGGCGTCCACGGCGACCAGCGCCAGGGCGAAGGCCAGCGGCCCGCCGAAGCCGTGCAGCAGCCGGCGCAGACCGTAGGAGCGCTCGGGGCGCACCGCCCGCTCCTCGTCGATGCCGGGGGTGTCCCGGGCCGGCGGCAGCGCGGCGACCTGGGCGAGCAGTTCGGGGGTGGCCGGTGTGCCGGCCGTCGCGGCGCCGAGGCCGGGCCCGGCGGCGGCCGCGCGGGGCGCCACACCGGCCCCGCCCTCCTCCTCGGCGTCCTGTTCGCGGCGGACCCACAGCTCGGGGGTGACGGTGCCGGCCGCGGTGTCCCGGCCCCGCTCGCCGTCCGCGTCGCCGTCGAGCGCGTCGGTCCCGTCGGGTCCGGCGCCGTCGGGGAGGTACTCCAGCAGTCCGGTGGCGGCGAATTCGCCGCCGAAGGCGCCGGCCAGCTCGCCCGCCGGGTCGCGCGGGGCGCCGCCCAGCTCCTCCGGGTCGGTCAGCAGCTTGCGGTAGAGCGGACATCGTTCGGCGAGCTCGTCCTGGGTGCCGATGTCGACCAGCCGCCCGCCGTCGAGGACGGCGACCCGGTCGGCGAGCGCCAGGGTGGAGGCGCGGTGCGCGATCAGCAGGGTCGTACGGCCCGCCATGACGCCGCGCAGCGCCTCGTGGATCTCGTGCTCGACCCGGGCGTCGACCGCGGAGGTCGCGTCGTCCAGCACCAGCAGCCGGGGGTCGGTGAGGATGGCGCGGGCCAGGGCGACGCGCTGCCGCTGGCCGCCGGACAGGGTCAGGCCCTGCTCGCCGACCTCGGTGTCGTAGCCGTCGGGCAGCTCGGATATGAAGCCGTCGGCCTGGGCGGCGCGGGCCGCGGCGCGCACCTGCTCGTCGGTGGCGTCCGGATGGCCGTAGGCGATGTTGTCGCGCACCGAGTCGGAGAACAGGAAGCTGCTCTCGGGGACCAGGCCGATGGCGGCCCGCAGCGATTCCAGCGTCAGTTCGCGTACGTCGTGGCCGCCGACCAGGACGCGGCCCGCGGTGACGTCGTAGAAGCGGGGCAGCAGCAGGGAGACGGTGGACTTGCCGCTGCCGGACGTGCCGACCACGGCGACGGTCTCACCGGCCTCGATGCGCAGGGAGAAGTCGTCGAGGACGGGGCGCGCAGGGCGGCCGGGGCCGGGCCCCGCGCCGTCGCCCGTGGCGTGGCCGTCGGGTGCCGGTGCGTACCCGAACGTCACCCGGTCGAAGACGACGGTGGCCGGGGCGTCGGCGGGCAGCTCATGGGCGTCCGGGCGCTCCTCGATGAACGGTTCGGTGTCGATCAGCTCGTAGACCCGCTCCACGCCGGCGCGCGCCTGCTGGCCGACGGTCAGCATCATCGCCAGCATCCGGACCGGTCCGACCAGCTGCGCCAGATAGGTGGAGAAGGCGACGAAGGTGCCCAGCGTGATCTGGCCCCGGGTGGCCATCCAGCCGCCGAGGGCGAGCATCGCGACCTGGCCGAGCGCCGGTACGGCCTGCAGGGCGGGGGTGTAGCGGGCGTTGAGGCGGACCGTGCGCAGCCGTCCGGCGAACAGCCGGCGGGAGACCTCGCGCAGCTTGCCGGTCTCCTGCTCCTCCTGGCCGAAGCCCTTGACGACGCGGACGCCGGAGACCGCGCCGTCCACGACTCCGGCCACCGCGGCCGCCTGGCCCTGCGCGTACCAGGTCGCGGGGAACAGCCGCACCCGGCTGCGCCTGGCGATGAACCACAGGGCGGGGGCGACGGCGAGTGCGACGACGGTGAGCAGCGGGGAGAGGACCGCCATCACGACCAGCGAGATCACGAAGAGCAGCACGCTTCCGATCATCATCGGGAGCATGAACAGCAGGCTCTGGATCAGCTGCAGGTCGCTGGTGGCGCGGCCGACGACCTGGCCGGTGCTCAGCTCGTCCTGCCGCCTGCCGTCGAGCCGGGCGATCGCGGCGAACATCCGGGTGCGCAGTTCGTGCTGGATGTCCAGGGCGAGCCGGCCGCCGTAGAAGCGGCGGAGGTAGGTCAGGACGTAGACGACCACGGCGGCCGCGATCAGCAGTCCGGCCCACAGGGCGAGCGAGCGCTCGTGCCGGACGACGACGTCGTCGATGATCAGTTTGGGTATGAGCGGGACCAGCGCCATCACGGCCATCCCGGCGAGCGAGGAGCCGAGCGCGAGCAGTACGTCCTTGCGGTACCGCCAGCAGTCGCGGGTCAGCCGCCGCGCCCAGCCTTCTCGGTGCGTATCCGTGCCCGCCACCCCATGCCTCCCGCCCGTCGACACCTATCGCAAGGCACCAACACCGCCGGGTGCGAATTTCATCCCATCGCAACAATCCGGCGGCCGGGCGGGCGGCCCGCGACGGGGCGGTCACGGGAGGTGACCGCCCCCAACGGGGCGGGGCTCACTCCACGCGCTGCACCGTCAGCTCCGAGATCCCCGGATGCGGCGCGGGCTTGCCGCCGGCTGCCGGGGTCCGCTCGCCGGTCACCGTGACCCGTACGTACCGGGCCGGGGTACGGCCCGCGTACCCCGTCCCCGACCAGTGCTTTCCGTCGGTGGAGACCTGGACGTTGAAGGACTTGGGGCGGGTCCTGGTCCAGTGCGGGGTGATCTGGCCGACGCGGGTGGTGCGGCCGAGGTCGACGGTGAGGGTGCCGGTGGCGGCGTCCGGCACCCAGGCGGTGGCGGCGTTGCCGTCCACCGCGCCGGGCGCGTACATCCCGGGCTCCTCCGAGGTCGCCGTGGCCGGTGTGCACCGGGCGGCGTTCGTGGTCGCGGCCAGATCGGGGCGGCGGGTCTTGAGGACGGCCGGCAGGCCCCGGCTGACGATCTTCTCGCCCTCGGGCGACTCGATCCGCATCGGCGCCCCGGCGGTCAGCCGCACGGTGGTCTGGTGCGCGCCGATCTCGATCTCGTACGTCCGCCCCTGCCAGCGCAGACCGCGCAGGGTGACGCCGTCGGACAGCTGCGGCGGCAGCATCGGGTCGAGCCGCACCCGGTCCTCGCGCAGCCGCAGGCCCGTCAGCCCGTGGGTGAAGGTCTGCAGGAAGCCGCCCTTGCCGGTGAGGAAGTCCTGCGCGGGCTGCCCGGCGTGCGGGTCCGCGGCGCCGGCCTTGCTGCCGCGGGCCTCGGAGAACTGCGCGAACGGCCCGCGCACGAACGGCTTGATGGAGCGCAGCAGATAGGTGTACGTCGCGCAGCCGGCCTCGCCGATCCCGGCCGCGTCGACGGCGTGCACCGAGTCCGTCATGGCCGGGCCGTCCGGGTCGGTGCGCGCGGCGTAGAAGTCCAGGGTGCGCGCCGCCCGGCCGGGCGGCATCGGCCACTCCAGCGGGTACATCAGCAGCACGGTGTCGGCCTGCTTGATGGTCGTGCCGCGGTAGCCGGCGTACTGCTCGAAGACCCGGTTCCTGCGGTCGTAGGGGATCCGCAGGCGGTCGGCGACGGTTGTCCAGGAGGCGGGTGCCCGCTCGCCGAGGAGGGCGGCGGCGCGGGTGGCGTGCCGCAGTGCGGTGGCGGCGCCGGCGTTGGTGAAGACGCCGTCGGTGACGCCGTTGCTGTACTCGTCCGGTCCGGCGACGTTCTTGACGGAGTAGCTGCCGTCGGCGTTGCGGGTGGCCCGCGACGCCCAGAACTCGGCGATGCCCTTGAGGACCGGCCAGCCGCGGGAGCGCAGCCAGGCGGTGTCCTTGGTGGCGAGGTAGTACTGCCAGGCGGCGAGGGAGACATCGCCCATGAGGTGGTTCTGCGTCCGGCAGTGCGGCGGGTCCCAGCTGTGGCACTCGTTCCACAGGTCGCCCTTGCTGCCGCTGGTCCAGGGGTAGAACAGCCCGTCGTAGCCGAGCTTCCTGGCGTTGGCGCGGGCCCCCTCGCGGGTGCGGTAGCGGTAGTCGACGATCGACCTGGCGAGTTCGGGGTGGCTTGCCAGCAGTCCCGGATACATCCAGGTCTCGGCGTCCCAGAACACCTCACCGGCGTAGTTGTCGCTGGTCAGGCCGGTCGGGCCGATGCTGTTGGCGCTGTGGGCACGGGTGTTGGACAGCAGCCCGTACTGGGCCGAGCGCACCCAGGACTGCAGCTCGGGCCGGTTTTTGACCTCGATGTCGGCGCGCCACAGCCGCTGCCAGGCGGCGGTGTGCCGGGCGAACAGGGCGTCCCAGCCGCGGTCCGCGGCCCGGCGCGAGGCGGCGTCGGCGGCGGCGCGCGGCGCGCGGGAGGTGAGCGCGGTGTCCACGCCGACGTACTTGGTCAGTTCGTACGAGCGGCCGCTGCTCACCGGGAAGGTCACCCGCTGCCGGCTGCTCAACCCGTCGGTGCGCGGCGCCTGTTGGGGATGCTGTGCGCGGACTTCCGGGCCGGTGCGCAGGGTGGAGGCCACCGCGCCCTCGGTCTTGGTGCCGTTGGTGCGGAAGCCGACGGCCATCGTGCGGCCGGTCGCCTCGCCGCCGGAGGCGGTGGCCGGTTCGATCCGGCGGGCGCCGCGTCCGTCGAGGGCGTCGGTGACGGTGGCCGCGCCGCTCCAGTGGGGCGTCATCCGCAGGCGTACGGCACCGGTGTGTGCGTCGTCGCGGTCGGCGAGTACGTCGTAGACCAGGTCCGTGGCGCGGCCGTCGGCGGCCGTCCAGGTCAGCGAGGTGCGGACGAAGCCGCAGCGCAGGGAGAGCGTCTGGCGGTAGTGGGAGATGCGGCCCGGCTTCGTGGCGGAGGAGAAGGTGTCGGGGCGCTCGCCGCCGGTGGTGACGTCGAGGGTGGTCCAGGTGGGGATCGCGGCGACGGCCTGCCGTCCCTGGACGTTCTTCGGCCCCTTGGCGTACAGCCCGGAGACGAACGAGCCGTCGTAGGCGGGGGTCTTCAGCGGCCAGCCGGTCGCGCCGCCGGGGGCCGAGTAGCCGGTGCCGTTGGGCGGCACCCGCTGGCCGAGGTAGCCGTTGCCGACGTAGGCGTGGTGACTGTCCTCGGGGTCGATCCTGGTGGCGGTGGCGGTCCAGTCGGCGCCCTGCTCGCACGGGTCCTGCCCGGCGGGCGCGCCGGGCGTCGGCGGCGCCGCGGCGGACGCGGATATCGGGGCGAGGACGGCGACCAGCGCGGTGGCGAGCAGCGGGGCGACGAGCTTGCGGGGGCGGCGGGCAGAGGGACCGGCGCGTCGCCCGTCCGGGTCCTGCGGTGAGCGGTCCACGGGGGGAGGTGCCGAGTGTTCCATGGTTCTCCGTCGTCTGTGCGCGCCCGTGCCGCGGCCACCGCGACACGGACTTCACCTTGAACATCATCAGGCCCCCGCCTTCACCGCACCTTAGGGCGACTGGGCCGTTCGGGTCACGGACCTGGCCGCGACGACTCGCCGCCGCACCCGGCCCGCATTGCTCCGATTGGTCAAAGCGCCGCGCTTGCGGCACACTTTTAGACTGACCAGTCAGATCAAAAGGGGAGGGGTTTGTGAACACCACCCGCCAGGGGGCGGCGGTCAACGCCAGGGGAATGGGAGTGCAGGGCCCACGGGGGTGGGCCTTCCGGGGCATCGACATCACCGCGGACCCGGGCTCGCTGATCGCCGTCCAGGGCCCCTCGGGCTCCGGGCGCACCTGTCTGCTGCTCGCCCTCACCGGCCGGATGCGGATCACCGAGGGCCATGCCACGGTCGCCGGGTTCCCGCTGCCCAAGCGGATGGGGACGGTGCGCGGCCGTACCGCCATCGCCCACGTACCGGGCGTCGCCGACCTCGAACCGGCCCTCACCGTCGGCGAACACCTCAAGGAACAGGCCCTGCTGGGCCGCCGCCTCAAGGGCTCGCTCCCCTGGGGCAAGAAGCACAAGGAGGCCGCCCGGGCCCGGATCGACGCCGCGCTGACGGCCGCCGGCCTCGATGCCGACGCGCTCCCCAAGGGCCTGCGGACGACCGTCCGCGACCTGGAGCGGCTGGAGGCGCTGCGGCTGTCGATCGCGCTCGCGGTGATGCACGGCCCGCGTCTGCTGGCCGTCGACGACGTCGATCTCAAGCTGTCCGCGGCCGAACGCGACCTGGCCTGGCAGCTGCTGCGGGACCTCGCACTGGCCGGCACCACCGTCGTGGCCGCCGGCAGCGACGCACCGGCGGACGCGCTGATCGTCAGCACCGCGCCCGCGGACCGCGCCCCGTCCGCCGCCCCCGACCCCGGCCAGGACACCCCGGCCGCCCCCCACACCACCGAGGAGGAAGCGGCGCATGCGTTCGCCGAAACTGGCCGCGCTTGAGCTCAGGCGCTTCGGCAGGGGCAAGCTGCCCCGGCTGGGGCTGGTCGCCCTGATGCTGATCCCCCTGCTGTACGGGGCCCTCTACCTCTGCTCCTTCTGGGACCCCTACGCCCGCCTGGACAAGATCCCGGTGGCCCTGGTCAACGACGACCGGGGCGCCACCACCGGCGGCAAGAAGATCACCGCCGGCGACGACCTGGCCGAGAAGGTCAAGGACAGCAAGACCTTCGACTGGCAGGAGGTCAGCTCCGCGGACGCCGCCAAGGGCGTCGAGGACGGCACGTACTACCTGTCCCTGACGGTCCCGAAGAACTTCAGCGAGCGGATCGCCTCCAGCTCCGGTGACGACCCGCAGACCGGCGCGCTCCAGGTCCGCACCAACGACGCCAACAGCTACATCGTCGGCTCGATCTCCAAGACGGTCTTCTCGGAGCTGCGTGCGAAGACCTCGGCGAGCTCGTCCCGGGCGTTCTTCGACAAGATCTTCGTGTCGTTCTCGGACCTGCACACCGAGACGAAGAAGGCCGCGGACGGCGCGACGAAGATCGACGGCGGCCTCGGCAGCGCCAAGGACGCCACCGGCAAGCTCAAGGACGGACTGGGGAAGCTGGACAAGGGCTCCGGCGACGTCAGCAAGGGCGCGGGCACGCTGCACGACAAGGCGGGCGAGCTGACCCAGGGCGCGGGGAGCGTGGACAAGGGGGCCAAGGACCTCGACGAGGGCGTCGGGAAGGCCAACTCCGGGGTCCAGGAGCTCAGCAGGCGCATGGGCCAGCTGGCCGGCGGAACCCAGGAGCTCGCCGACACGGCCAACAGGCTGGCCGGCAAGGCGAACCCGGTGATCGACGGGCGCGGCAAGGAGCTGGGCGAGAAGGCGCAGATCGCGGCCGATGTCTCCCAGGAGATCGCGGACGCTCTCGACCGGCTGCCGGACGACATGTCCAGGGCCGCAACGCAGACGCGCCAGAGCGCCGACGAGGCCGCCGCGGTGTACAAGGAGAGCTGCGAAGGCCTCACGCCCGCCGCCAACTGCCTGCGGCTGAAGGCCCACGCCGACGGGCTCGCCCGCACCGCCGACACGGTGGAGAAGGCCAACGGCACGGTCAGCGAGAACACCTCGGCCATCAAGGACATGCAGCGCAAGCTGCGGGAGCTGCACCAGCTCGCCACGGTGGTCGCCAAGGAGGCTCCCACCGCCCAGCAGAAGATGAACACCGCCGTCGCCAAGATCAATCAGCTCAACGACGGTGCGCAGAAGATCTCCGCGGGCGCCGAGCAGCTCGCGGCGGGCACCGGCAAGCTCGCCGACGGCAGCGGCAAGCTGGCCGACGGTACCGGCAAGCTCGCCGACGGCAGCGGGAAGCTCGCCGACGGCGCGGGGAAGATCGCCGACGGCGCCGGCCGGGTGCACGACGGCATCGGCGACGCCAAGGACGGCGTGGTCAAGCTCGACGGCGGCATCTACCAGCTCAAGGACGGCTCCAACCAGCTGGCCGACGGGCTCAACAGCGGCGTCGCCAAGATCCCGGACTACGACAAGCAGGACCGCGAGCACCGCACCGGCGTCATGTCCGACCCGGTCGAGCTGGCCGCCAAGTCCCTGCACAAGGCGCCCAACTACGGCACCGGCCTGGCGCCGTACTTCATCCCGCTCTCCCTGTGGGTGGGCGCGATGGTCGCGTTCATGCTGCTCCAGCCGCTGGGCAAGCGCGCACTGGCCGCGGGCGCCCCGGGCTGGCGGATCGCCCTCGGCTCCTGGCTGCCGGCGTTCGCCATCGGCATCGTCCAGGTGCTCGCCCTGATGGCCGTACTCCACTGGGCCCTCGGCCTGGAGATGGCCCGCTCGGCCGGCACCATCGGCTTCCTGCTGCTGGCCACGGCCTGCTTCACGGCGATCATCCAGCTGCTGAGCGCGTTCTTCGGCCCGGCCGGCCGGGTGCTGACGCTGGTCGTCCTGATGCTCCAGCTGACCTCGGCGGGCGGCACCTACCCGGTGCAGACCAGCCCCGGGTTCTTCGCCGCCATCCACCCCTTCCTGCCGATGAGTTACGTCGTCGACGGCCTGCGCCGTCTGATCACCGGCGGCGACCTCGCCGTCGTCTGGCAGGGCTGCGCGGTCCTGGCCGCCTTCACCCTCGGCGCGCTGGCGCTCACCGCTCTGGCGGCGCGCGGCCGGCAGGTCGTACGGATGAAGGACCTGCACCCGGAACTCAGCCTGTGAGCGTTCCTTCGGGCCTTCGGGGCGGTGCCGTTCGCGGCACCGCCCCGGGGGGCGCGCCCACCCGCCGCCGCTCGGCCACCCGTCGCCGGATCTTCGACGCCGCCGTCCCCCTCATCGCCGAACAGGGCTTCTCCGCCACCACCGTCGACGAGATCGCCGACCGGGCCGGCGTCGCCAAGGGCACCGTCTACTACAACTTCGCCAGCAAGAACGTCCTCTACGAGGAGCTGCTGCGCGACGGCCTCGACCAGCTCGCCGACTCCCTGCGCCAGGCCGCCGACACCACCGCGGACCGCGGCGGCACCCGGATCGACGCGCTCGACGCGATGATCCGCGCGGGCCTGGACTTCATCGCCCGCTCCCCCGCCCTCACCCAGCTCTACGTCGCCGAGCTGTGGCGCACCAACCGCACCTGGCGCGCCACCCTGACGTCCGTACGCGGCCGCGCCCTGACCGTCGTCGAATCCGTCCTCGACGACGCCGTCCGGACCGGGGAACTCTCCGGAGAACTCGACGTCCCCCTCACCGCCTCCGCCCTCCTCGGCATGGTCCTGGTGGCCGCCCTGGACTGGCTGTCCTTCCAGCCGGACCGGTCGGTCGAGGAGGTGCACGCGTCGCTGTCGCGGCTGGTGCAGGGGCGGGTGGGGGCGCGGACGGCCTGACGGTCCGTCTCAGGCCGCCAGAGGGGTTCAGGCCGTCGGATGGGTTCAGGCCGTCAGATGGGTTCAGGCCGTCAGATGGGTCGGGGCGAACATCCGCAGCCGGGCCGGAAGGACGACCACGGACGGGCCGGGCGCGGCGAGCGCGGCCGACAGGTCCGTACGCAGCCGCTCGGGCGTCGTACGGACCGCGGGGACGCCGAAGGACTCGGCGAGGGCCGCGAAGTCCGGGCGGGTGAGTTCGGTGGCGGTGGCCTCGCCGAAGGCGTCGGTCATGTACTCGCGCAGGATGCCGTAGCCCCCGTCGTCCACGATCAGCCAGGTCACCGGCAGGCCGTACTGCCGGGCGGTGGCCAGCTCGGCGATCGAGTACATCGCGCCGCCGTCACCGGAGACCGCGAGTACCGGCCGCGACGGGTCCGCGACGGCCGCGCCCAGCGCAGCCGGGAAGCCGTAGCCCAGGCCGCCGGCGCCCTGCGCGGAGTGCAGCGCGTTGGTGCCCCGCGGGTCGAAGGCGGACCAGGCCCAGTAGGCCAGGATCGTCATGTCCCAGCAGCTGACCGCACCGTCCGGCAGCGCCTCCCTCACCGAGGCCAGCACCTGCTGTTCCACGTCGAGGTGCTGCCCGGCGATGCGGTCGCGGACGCGGGCGAGGAGGTCGCGGACGGCGGCTTCGGGGGTGGCGGCGTCCGGGGTGTCCGACCGGGCGTACGGGGTGTCCGACCGGGCGTACGGGGTGTCCGACCGGGCGTCCGCAGGGTCGCGCCGCGCCGCGCCTTCGTGTCGTGCCACCTCCTTGACCAGGGCTGACAGCGCCATCCGCGCATCCGCGTGGATGCCCAGCGCGGCGTGGTTCGACTCCAGCTTGCCCAGGTCCGCCTCGATCTGTACGACACGGCCGTGCGGGCGGAACGTGTGGTAGTTCGAGGAGAGTTCGCCCAGCCCGGAGCCGACGACCAGCAGGGTGTCCGCGTCCTCCAGGAAGGTCGTGGTGTGGCGGTCCTCCAGCCAGGACTGCAGGGACAGCGGATGCTCCCACGGGAAGGCGCCCTTGCCGCCGAAGGTGGTGGCCACCGGCGCCCGCAGCCGCTCGGCGAGCGCCAGCAGCTCCGCCTCGGCTCCGGCCCGTACGACCCCGCCACCGGCCAGGATCACCGGCCGCCGGGCCTGCGTCAGCCGCTGGGCCGCCGCCGCGATCAGCTCGGGGCGCGGCGCCAACTCCCTTGGAGCGGCGGAGAGTTCGGCAACCGGAGGCACGTCTACGGGCGCCAGCAGCACATCCTGCGGGATCTCCAGCCAGACCGGACCGTGCGGCGCGCTCAGGGCCGACTCCCAGGCGGCGGCCACCGCCGACGGGATCTGCGAGGCGGTACGCACCGTGTGGACGGACTTGACCACGCCCCGGAACGAGGCGCTCTGGTCGGTGAGTTCATGCAGATAGCCGTGGCGACCGCCGCCGAGGCCGGCCACCGGCACCTGGCTGCCGATGGCCAGTACGGCGGCCGAACCCGCCGCCGCCTCCTGGAGCGCGGGCAGCGTCAGCAGCGCGCCGGGGCCGGTGGAGACCAGCAGCGGCGCGACGCGGTGCGTGGTCCTGGCGTACGCGTCGGCGGCGAAGCCCGCGTTGTTCTCCACCCGCAGCCCCACGTAGCGCAGCGTGGAGCGGCGCAGGGCGTCGAACATGCCGAGGGCGTGCTGGCCGGGGAGGCCGAAGACGGTGGTCGCGCCGAGGGCTGTCAGCGACTCCACTACCAGGTCGCCGCCGCTGCGCGGTGCTGGCGACGGCGCTTCCAGGGTGCTCATCGTTGTCGGCTCTCCGTCTCGTTGTGCTCGTTCGCGGCCTGGCGGCCGCTCGTCCTCAATCGCCGGACGGGCTGAATTTCGCGACCGTCTCGCGTCATACACCGGACAGGCTGGTGGTGCGCTCCCGCCAGGCCGCCAGTACCGTCGCGTCCGTGGGCCTGGTGGCCAGGCTCACCGCCACATAGGCCACGAGGGAGGCGATCAGCCCGTAGTAGATCGGCTCGTTGGCCAGGACGCCGAACACGGCCATCAGCCCGACGACAGTCGCTCCGCCCACCGCGACCGAGGCCAGCGCGCCCGCCGCCGTGCCGCGCTTCCACAGCAGTCCGCCCAGGATCGGCACCAGCAGCCCGCCGACCAGCAGGTTGTAGGCGACGGTGAGGGCCGCGACGACATCGTTCAGGACGATCGCGATGCCGATGACCGCGACGCCCATGAGGAGGATGAACAGCCGGTTGCCGCGCACCTCGTCGTGCACCGCGCCGTCCGCCGCCTCCGGCTTGCGCACCGCGCCCCTCACCCGGGACCAGATGTCGTTGTTGGCGACCGTGGCGCAGGCGATCAGCGCGCCCGAGGACGTGGACATCACCGCCGACAGCGCCGCGGCCAGCACCAGCCCGCGCACGCCCATCGGCAGCGCGTCCTTGACGATCGTCGCGAAGGCGTCGTCCGGGCTGCCCAGACGCGGGTAGAGCACCTTGGCCGCGGTGCCGATGACCGCACCGGCGAGCGCGTACGCCAGACAGTACGTACCGGCCGCGGTGCCGCCCAGGCGCGCGACCCTGTCGCTGCGCGCGGTGAACACCCGCTGCCAGATGTCCTGCCCGATCAGCATGCCGAAGGAGTAGATCAGCACATAGGTGAAGACCGTCTGGCCGCCGATCCCCAGGGGCGCGAAGTAGTCGTCCGGCAGCTGCGCCTTCATCTCGGCGAAGCCGCCCGCCTTGACGACGGCGATGGGCAGCAGGAGCAGCAGCACGCCGATCGTCTTGACGACGAACTGGACCATGTCGGTGAGGGTGATCGACCACATGCCGCCGAGCGTCGAGTACGCGACGACGATCGCCCCGCCGAGGATGATCGACAGCGACCGGTCGAGGCCGAAGAGCACATCGAAGATGGTCGCGTAGGCGATGGTCGAGGTGACCGCCAGCATCAGCGTGTACGCCCACATGACGACACCGGAGATCAGTCCGGCGGAGCCGCCGTAGCGCAGATCCAGCATCTCGGAGACCGTGTAGACCTTCAGCCGGGCGATCCGGGCCGAGAAGAAGACGCTCAGCGCGAGCAGTCCGAGGCCGATGGTGAAGACCATCCAGGCGCCGGAGAGGCCGTACTGGTAGCCGAGCCCCACCCCGCCGATGGTGGAGGCGCCGCCGAGCACGATCGCCGCCATGGTTCCGGAGTACATCGCGGGGCCCAGGCGGCGCCCCGCGACCAGGAACTCGCTCTTGGATTTGGCGCGCCGCATCCCCCACCAGCCCATGGCGAGCATTCCGGCCAGGTAGAGCACGATCACCGCGTAGTCGACAGCCATGGGCCATCCCTTCCAGCTGCGCCGAGGGGGAGGTGGAGACGGGGGTGGGGGCGTGGGGGTGCGAGGAGGAGACGGGCGCCCGGCGGGCGGGGGTCCCTGCCGGGCGCCTCGTCTGGGGGTTGACCCTAGGAGGCGGGAAGGCGACGCTGAAGTGTACGTTTCCTCCATTCACCGCCCGCCGACGTGGATGGTTCGCACATGCCGCACCCGATGCCTCCGCCGTCCACCCCGCCGGTCCCGCTGGCGGACCTCCTCGCGCGGACGGATCTGGGCCTGCGCCAGATCGCCGGCCCCCGAGAGGGCGTCGCGATCCACTGGGTGCACACCTCGGAGATGGCAGACCCGGTGCCGTACCTTCTGGGCGGCGAGATGCTGCTGACGGCGGGCGTCCATCTGGCGGAGGTGTCCGGGGACGCCGACGTGCTGGACGACTACCTGGACGGCTATGCGGCCCGCACCGTCGCCGCCGGTGCCGCCGCCCTCGGGTTCGGGATCGCGCCGGTGCACGACAGGGTGCCCGGCGCCCTGGTGGCGGCCTGCGACCGGCACGGGCTGCCGCTCGTCGAGGTCCCGGCGGGCACCCCGTTCACCGCCGTGGAGAGCGCCGTATGGCAGGCCGTGACGGAGGCCCGGCACCGCGAGCTGACCCGGCTCAGCGAGGCCCAGCGGGCCCTGGCCGCGGCCGCCGCCCGCCCCGATCCGGCCGGCGCCGTGCTGCGCGCCCTGGCCCGCCATGTCCACGGCTGGACCGCGCTGCTCGCCCCGGACGGCACCGAACACGGCGCGGCCGGCCCGCGCCCCCACGCCGCCGTACGGGCCGCGGCCGGCCGGCTCGTACAGGTCATCGGCGCCGGCGGCCCGTCCTCGGCCACCGACGCACTGCCCGGCACCCAGCTGTCCGCATACGCCCTGACGGGGCGCGCCCCCGGCCCGCAGGCGCCCGTCCTCGTGGTCGCCGTGGACCCGCACGATCCGCCCGCGCACGCCATCGCGGGCGTCGCCGCCGTACTGCTCTCCCTGATCACCGGCCCGGCCGCCGACCGCGCCCCGGCCGGGGGCCCGCAGAGCTCAGCCGCCCTGGTCCGGCTGCTGCTCGGCGCCCGCCCCGCCGAGGTCGCCCCGCTCCTGGGCCATCCCCGGTGGACCGTCGTCCATGCCGAGCCCCGACGGGAGACGAAGCGGCCGGCGCAGGCGGAGGCTTCGCTGGCCGCCGCGCTCGGCACGCCATTGGTCGCCCCGGCCGCGTCGGCCCCGGAGGACCCGTGGGACGGACCGGCCTCGGACGGGTCGACGTCGGACGGACCGGCCTCGGACCGATCGGCCGGGTCAGGCCCCGAGGCCGAGCGGCCATCCGCCCTGCGCGCCCTGGTCCCCGCCGACCGCACGGTCGGCGCACAGCCCGGCTGGACGCTCGGCGTCAGCGAACCGGTCCCGGTCGAGGAGCTGCCGGCCGCCGACCGGCACGCCGCCACCGCTCTGCGCCGCGCCCTCGCCCATCGCGTCCCCCTCGTACGCCAGCGCGCCCCGGGCCCCCACGGCCTCACCTCCCTCGTCGCGCCCGCCGACGCCCGCCGGCACGCCGAGGCCCTGCTCGCCCCGCTGACCGACTCCCCCGCCCTGCTCTCCACACTCCACAACTGGCTCTCGCTGCACGGCAGTTGGGACCGGACAGCGAACTCCCTCGGCATCCACCGCAACACCGTCCGCCAGCGCATCGGCCGTATCGCCACACTCCTCGACACCGACCTGGACGACGCCGACGTCCGCATGGAGCTGTGGTTCGCACTGCGCTGCCTCGACCGGGACACCGGACGCCGCCGGTAACACCGCTGACCGCTCATACGCGACCGGCCCGCCACGGGTACTCCGTGACGGGCCGCCGTCATCGTGCGCGCAGCCGATCAGCCCTGCCGGGACGCAGCACTGCGCTTACTGACCACCCTGCCTCGCGGCAGCGCTGTGCCTACTGACCCTGCCTTGCGGCAGCGCTGTGCTTACTGACCCTGCCTTGCGGCAGCGATTTGCCGCGACATGATCGTCGTCAGCTCGTACGCCGTGTGCGAGGCGGCCACGCAGGTGATCTCCGCGTGGTCGTAGGCCGGAGCTACCTCCACGACGTCCGCCGAGACCAGGTTGCAGGAGGCCAGCCCGCGCAGGATCTCCAGCAGCTCGCGGGAGGTCAGGCCGCCCGCCTCGGGGGTGCCGGTGCCGGGCGCGTGCGCCGGGTCCAGGACGTCGATGTCTATGGAGATGTACAGGGGGCGGTCGCCGATGCGCTGGCGGAGCTGGTCGGCCACCTCGTCCACACCGCGCCGCATGACGTCCGCGGAGGTGACGATGCCGAAGCCCATCTTCTCGTCGTCGTCGAGGTCCTGCTTGCCGTAGAGCGGGCCGCGGGTGCCGACGTGGGAGAGCGCGGAGGTGTCGAGGATGCCCTCCTCGACCGCGCGCCGGAAGGGCGTGCCGTGGGTGTACTCGGCGCCGAAGTACGTGTCCCAGGTGTCCAGATGGGCGTCGAAGTGGAGCAGGGCCACCGGGCCGTGCTTCTTGGCGACCGAGCGCAGCAGCGGCAGCGCGATGGTGTGGTCGCCGCCGAGGGTCATCATGCGGGCGCCGCTGGCGAGGAGGTCGTCGGCCGCGGCCTCGACCGTCTCCACGGCCTCGTTGATGTTGAAGGGGTTGGCAGCGATGTCACCGGCGTCGGCGACCTGGGCGAGCGCGAAGGGGGACGCGTCCTGGGCCGGGTTGTACGGGCGCAGCAGGCGGGAGGCCTCGCGGATGGCGTTGCCGCCGAAGCGGGCGCCGGGCCGGTAGGAGACGCCGGTGTCGAAGGGGACGCCGACGACGGCCACGTCGGCCCGGCCGCCGACCTCGTCGAGGCGGGGCAGGCGGGCGAAGGTCGCGGGCCCGGCGTAGCGGGGGATGCGGGAGGAGTCGACGGGGCCGACGGGCTCGGGGGATGCGCTGGCTGCGGTGGTCATAACGGTGAGATTAGGGACGGCCGCCGGTCCGGCCCATGGACATTTGCGGCGGGGAGGGGGAGGGCATTCGACATTTTGTCCAGCCCCCGGCGTCTGTCCGCCCTGCGGTGCGCCCGCCCCGCCATCCGTACGCGCCCGTCCGGGCTGCGAAACCGCCCCGCCCCGGAACATACGTCCGGGCACAATGGCGCTATGCCGATAGCCTCCGCAGCCGCCGCCCCCTCGCGCGCCGAACTCGTCGACCATCTCGTCCGCACCCGTATCGCCGGCCAGGTCGCCACTCCCCGCGAGAACAACCTCTCCCACTACCGCAGGCTCGCCAACGGCGACCGTCACTACTGGTTCGGCCTGGAATTCGGCGACCGCTGGGCGGACGAGCAGGATGTGCTGGCCGTGATGGCGGAGCGCTGCGGAGTCAGTGACGACCCGCACCACCGGCAGGGCCAGGACACCATCGACCCGGAGCTCACGGTGGACGCGCTGGACCGTACGGCGGCGGTGCTGCGCAAGGCGGCCGCCGACCGTCAGCGGGTGCTGTTCGCGACCGGCCACCCGGGCGGACTGCTCGATGTGCACCGCGCCACGGCCGACGCGCTGCGGGCGGCCGGCTGCGAGATCGTCGTCATTCCGGACGGGCTGCAGGCCGATGACGGCATGGTCTTCCAGTTCGCCGACGTGGCGATGCTGGAGCGCGGTGCGACGCTGTGGCACACCCACTCGCCCGAGCCGATGGCCGCGGTCCTGAACGGGCTGGAGAGCGAGGGCCGCCCGCAGCCGGATCTGGTGATGGCCGACCACGGCTGGGCGGGCTGTGCGGGCCAGCGCGGGATCGACGCGGTGGGCTTCGCGGACTGCAACGACCCGGCGCTGTTCCTGGCCGAGGCGGAGGGCACGCTCCAGGTGACCGTCCCGCTGGACGACCACGTCCGCAGCCCCCGCTACTACGACCCGCTGACCGCGTATCTGCTGGATGCGGCGGGGCTCGGCTGAGGGTCTTGCCGGCCCGTCAGGCGGGTGGGGCGCGGCACGGGCCGTACGGGGCGGGCTCGGGCCGTACGGGTGATTCGCGCGGACCTGGGGCAGGGCCGGTGTAGCGCACGGTGGGGCCTGGAAAGGATGAATCCGCGCCGCTGCTCCCACGCGCCCCTGTGTGCCGCGTGAGTGCTCGGGAAACCCCACCCCCCACCGAAGGTTCCGAGTTGAAGCACACGAGCGAATCCACGCCTCGCAAGATCATCGCCGGTGCCGGTGTCGTGGCCCTGCTGACCGCCGCACTCGCTCTGCAGAGCGCAGACGCCGCCCCCGCCAAGGTCCCTGACCCACCGACGGCCACCGCCGCCGCCCAGCGCGCCAAGGAGCTCGGCTCCGTCCTCGGCGAGGCGGGGGCGGGCTCGTACTTCGACGCCGAGAACGGCAGGCTCGTCGTGAACGTGACCGACGAGGCCGCGGCCGCCAAGGTCCGCTCGGCCGGCGCCGAAGCCAAGATCGTCAAGTACTCGCTCGCCTCGCTGGACGCCGCCCGCGCGACCCTCCTGGACAAGGCCGCGATCCCCGGGACGTCCTGGGCGATGGACCCCCGGACCAACAAGGTGGTGATCACCGCCGACCGCACGGTCAAGTCCGACGCCCTGGACAAGCTCAAGCTGGTCGCCTCCTCACTCGGCGACCGGGCCGCCCTCACCCAGTCGCCGGGCGTGCTCCGGCCGGTGATCGCCGGCGGCAACGCCATCTGGGGCCTGCTGTCGCGCTGTTCGCTGGGCTTCAACGTCACCAAGGGCGGGCAGCCGTACTTCCTGACGGCCGGGCACTGCACCAAGGCGGTGCAGCGCTGGTCCGCGGCGCAGGCGGGCCCCGAGAGCGCGGTGTCGGAGAGCAGCCACTTCCCCGGTGACGACTTCGGGCTCGCCAAGTACACCGCCGCCGACGTCGTGCACCCCAGCGAGGTCGATCTCTACGACGGCAAGGCGCAGTCCATCACCGAGGTGGGCGACCCGATCGTGGGCCAGAAGGTGCAGCGCAGCGGCAGCACCAGCAAGGTGCACGGGGGCGCCGTGACCGCGGTCGATGTGACGGCCAATTACCAGGAGGGCCGGGTCGACGGCCTGATCCAGACCACCGTCTGCGCGGAACCCGGCGACAGCGGCGGCTCCCTCTTCGAGGGACACACCGCCCTCGGCCTCACCTCGGGCGGCCGCGGCGACTGCAAGGTGGGCGGCGAGTCCTTCTACCAGCCGGTGCGCGAGGCCCTGGAGAAGTCCGGGGCGCACGTGGGCTGATACGGGCCGGGCCGGTCCGAAGGGCGCGCGTCCTACCCCCGGGGGACCCGGATGACCCCCTCCTGGATCACCGAGGCGGCCAGTTGGCCGTCGGCGGTGAAGATGCGGCCGCGGCCGAGGCCCCGGCCGCCCTGGGCGGTGGGGGATTCCTGGTCGTAGAGGAGCCAGTCGTCGGCGCGCAGCGGGCGGTGGAACCACATGGCGTGGTCCAGGCTCGCGCCGACCACATCGCCGACCGCCCAGCCGCCGCGGCCGTGCGCGAGCAGGATCGAGTCCAGCAGGGTCATGTCGGAGACGTAGGTGACCAGGCAGATGTCGAGCAGCGGACGGGGGATCTCGCCGCCGTCCTCCAGCTTTCCCTGGGTGCGGAACCAGACCTGGGACCGGGGCTCGCGGACCTCGCCGACGGTGCCGAACGGCGGCTCGCCCACATAGCGCAGATCGATCGCGGCGCGGGACTCCAGCAGCCGGTCGACGACGCCGGGGCCGGCGAACCGGTCGGCGTAGCGGGGCAGCATCTCGGCGGCGGTGGGCAGCTCCAGCGGGTCCGGCGCCGGGGGCATCGGCTCCTGGTGCTCCATCCCCTCCTCGTGGACCTGGAAGGAGGCGGAGAGGTGGAAGACCGGCTGGCCGTGCTGGACGGCGACGACGCGGCGGGTGGTGAAGGACCGGCCGTCGCGGATGCGGTCGACGGTGTAGACGATGGGCGCGCCGGGGTCGCCCGGCCGCAGGAAGTACGCGTGCAGGGAGTGCGGCGGCCGGTCGGCGGGGACCGTGCGGCCGGCCGCGACCAGGGCCTGGGCGGCGACCTGGCCGCCGAAGACCCGGGGCACGACCGAGGCCTGGGACTGTCCGCGGAAGATGTCCTGCTCGATCCGCTCCAGGGAGAGCAGACCGACCAGGGACCGCAGCGCGTCGTTGACGTGGTTCACGTGTGTGGCCTGTCGGAGAGTCCGTGCCCGGTCTACAGGCCCATCGACTTGGCGATGATGCTCTTCATGACCTCGCTGGTGCCGCCGTAGATGCGGTTGACGCGGTTGTCGGCGTAGAGGCGGGCGATCGGGTACTCGTTCATATAGCCGTAACCGCCGTGCAGCTGGAGGCACTTGTCGATGACGCGGTGGGCGACCTCGGTGCAGAACAGCTTCGCCGACGCGGCCTCGGCCGGCGTCAGCTCGCGGGCGTCGAGGGCTTCCAGGGCGCGGTCGGCCACCGCCTCGGCGGCGTCCACCTCGGCCTGGCAGGCGGCCAGTTCGAACTTGGTGTTCTGGAAGGCGGCGACCGGCTTGCCGAAGACGGTGCGGTCCTGCACGTACTGCTGGGCGAACCGGATGGCGGCCTTGGCCTGCGCGTACGCGCCGAAGGCGATGCCCCAACGCTCGGAGGGCAGGTTCTGGCCGAGGTAGGAGAAACCCTTGTTCTCCTCGCCGAGCAGGTCCTCGACCGGGACCTTGACGTCGACGAACGCCAGCTCGGCGGTGTCGGAGACCTTGAGGCCCAGCTTGTCGAGCTTGCGGCCGACGGAGTAGCCCTGGGACTTGGTGTCGACGGCGAAGAGCGAGATGCCGAAGCGGCGGTCGTCCTCGCGCGGGGCGGCGGTGCGGGCGCAGACGATGACGCGGTCGGCGTGCACGCCGCCGGTGATGAAGGTCTTGGCGCCGTTGAGGACGTAGTGCGTGCCGTCGTCGGAGAGCTTCGCGGTGGTCTTCATGCCGGCGACGTCGGAGCCGGTGCCCGGCTCGGTCATCGCCAGGGCCCACATCTCCTCGCCGGTGACGAACTTCGGCAGGTAGCGCTTCTTCTGCTCGTCGGTGGCGAGCATCTCGATGTACGGCAGGCCGAGCAGCACATGGACGCCGGAGCCGCCGAAGGAGACGCCCGCGCGGGCGGTCTCCTCGTACATCACGGCCTCGTACTTGTGCGAGTCGATGCCGGCGCCGCCGTACTCCTCGGGGACGCGGATGCCGAAGACGCCCAGCTCACCGAGCTTGTAGTAGAAGTCCCGGGGCGCCTGGCCCGCGGCGAACCACTCGTCGTAGACCGGTACGACCTCGTTCTCGATGAAGGCGCGTATGGTCTCGCGGAATGCCTCGTGATCCTCGTTGAACACCGTACGGCGCATGCCCATGGCCTCCTTCACCGCCATCCATGGCTAAGCGCTTGCTCAGCCTCTCGCGCTGCGAAAGCTACCCGCCGGTCACCAAAACTGTCCAGAGGTCAACGAGAAACCGTGCCCGCCTCAAGCCCGCGCGGGCCGGAAGCGCGAGCCGGACGGAGAGACCCCTACGCGCCCGGCACCGCCGCCGTCACCGGCTCCTGCCCGCCCGGCGCGGCCGCGACCGCCCCGAAGGCCCCCAGCGCCAGCCTGTGCAGCAGCTCCGCCGTCTCCGTACGGCCCGGCAGGGAGCCGGGGCGGCCCAGGTGGGGGGTGGAGTTGAGCAGGCCGAAGACGGCGTGCACCGCGGCGCGGGCCTGGGACTCGGAGGGACCGGGGTGGACCCGGCGGACGACCTCCACCCAGAGCTCGACGTACTGCCGCTGGAGCTGGCGCACCCGCTTGCGGTCGGCCTCCCGCAGCCGGTCCAGCTCGCGGTCGTGCACGGTGATCAGCGGCCGGTCGTCCAGCGCGAAGTCGATATGGCTGTCGATCAGCGCCTTCAGCACCGCCTCGGGGCTCTCGCCGCCCTCGGCGACCCGCATCCGGCCGCCCTCCAGCAGCCGCTCGCTGATGCCCACCAGCAGCTCGGCGAGCATCGCGTCCTTGCCGGCGAAGTGCCGGTAGAGGCCGGGGCCCGAGATGCCCACGGCCGCCCCTATCTCGTCCACGCCGACGCCGTGGAATCCCCGCTCGGCGAAGAGCCGGGCGGCCTCCTTGAGGATCTGCTCGCGGCGGCTGGTCGGGGCGGAGGCCTGCGCATTACTCATGCCGTCGATTGTAGACAGCCGGGTTAGTGGTCGTTAACCTGAGGGAAATGAGGTTAACGGCCATTAACCCGCAGGGCCCCGCGGCCGCCGATCGCGGCACCGGGGCGGCTGATCGAGCAAGGGGGCTCGTACTGATGGAGCAGGCACCGGTGCTGGGGAGCGCGGCCGCCACGGCGTCCGACTCCTGGCGGGCCAATGAGGCCGCGCACCGCGAGCTCGCCGCCGAGCTGCGCGAGAAGCTCGCGGCGGCCCGGCTGGGCGGCGGCGAGAAGGCCAGGGCGCGGCACACCGCACGCGGCAAGCTGCTGCCCCGTGACCGGGTGGACGCCCTGCTGGATCCCGGCTCGCCCTTCCTGGAGCTGGCGCCGCTGGCGGCGGAGGGGATGTACGGGGGCGCGGCGCCCGCCGCCGGGGTCATCGCGGGCATCGGCCGGGTCAGCGGCCGCGAGGCGCTCGTCATCGCCAACGACGCCACGGTCAAGGGCGGCACGTACTACCCGATGACGGTCAAGAAGCATCTGCGCGCCCAGGAGATCGCGCTGGAGAACCGCCTCCCCTGCCTCTATCTGGTCGACTCCGGCGGCGCGTTCCTGCCCATGCAGGACGAGGTCTTCCCCGACCGCGACCACTTCGGGCGGATCTTCTACAACCAGGCCCGGATGTCGGGGGCGGGGATCCCGCAGATCGCCGCCGTCCTGGGGTCCTGCACGGCGGGCGGCGCCTACGTCCCCGCGATGAGCGACGAAGCGGTGATCGTCCGCAACCAGGGCACGATCTTCCTCGGCGGCCCGCCGCTGGTGAAGGCCGCCACCGGCGAGGTCGTCACGGCCGAGGAGCTGGGCGGCGGCGAGGTGCACACCAAGGTCTCCGGCGTCACCGACCACCTCGCCGAGGACGACGCGCATGCGCTGCGGCTCGTGCGGACCATCGTCTCCACGCTCGGCGAGCGGCCCCCGCTGCCGTGGACCGTGCGCGAGGTGGCGGAGCCCGAGGTCGACCCGGCCGGGCTGTACGGCGCGGTGCCCGTGGACTCCCGTACGCCCTACGACGTCCGCGAGGTGATCGCGCGGATCACGGACGGCTCGCGGTTCGCCGAGTTCAAGGCCGAGTACGGCACGACGCTGGTCACCGGCTTCGCCCACATCCACGGCCACCCGGTCGGCATCGTCGCCAACAACGGCATCCTCTTCTCCGAATCCGCCCAGAAGGGCGCACACTTCATCGAGCTGTGCGACCAGCGCGGCATCCCGCTGCTGTTCCTGCAGAACATCTCCGGCTTCATGGTCGGCCGCTCGTACGAGGCGGGCGGCATCGCCAAGCACGGCGCGAAGATGGTGACGGCGGTGGCCTGCACCCGCGTGCCGAAGCTGACGGTCGTCATCGGCGGCTCGTACGGGGCGGGCAACTACTCGATGTGCGGCCGGGCCTATTCGCCGCGCTTCCTGTGGATGTGGCCGAACGCCAAGATCTCGGTGATGGGCGGCGAACAGGCCGCCTCCGTCCTCGCGACCGTCAAGCGCGACCAGCTGGAGGCGCGCGGCGAGGAGTGGAGCGCCGAGGAGGAGGCCGCCTTCAAGGCGCCGGTGCGCGAGCAGTACGAGACCCAGGGCAACGCCTACTACGCCACCGCGCGGCTGTGGGACGACGGCGTGATCGACCCGCTGGAGACCCGCCAGGTGCTGGGGCTGGCGCTGACCGCCTGCGCCAACGCCCCGCTCCCCCACAGGGACCCCGCGGCGCCCGGCTACGGCGTCTTCCGGATGTGATCTTCATGAGGGGAATGCCCACACCCATGGCAACGACCATGTTCGACAGCGTCCTGATCGCCAACCGCGGCGAGATCGCGGTCCGCGTGATCCGGACCCTGCGCGCCCTCGGCATCCGCTCCGTCGCCGTCTACAGCGACGCGGACGCCGACGCCCGGCACGTCCGCGAGGCCGACACGGCCGTACGCATCGGCCCGGCGCCGGCCGCCGAGAGCTATCTGTCGGTGGAGCGGCTGCTGGACGCGGCGGCGCGGACCGGTGCGCAGGCGGTCCACCCCGGCTACGGCTTCCTCGCGGAGAACGCCGGCTTCGCGCGGGCCTGCGCGGACGCGGGGCTGGTCTTCATCGGCCCGTCCGCCGAGTCCATCGAGCTGATGGGCGACAAGATCCGCGCCAAGGAGACGGTGCGCACGGCCGGCGTCCCGGTCGTCCCCGGCTCCTCCGGCAGCGGCCTGGACGACGACCAACTGGCCGCCGCGGCACGGGAGATCCGGCTGCCCGTGCTGCTCAAGCCGTCCGCGGGCGGCGGCGGCAAGGGCATGCGGCTGGTCCGCGACGAGGCGCTGCTGGCCGGCGAGATCGCCGCCGCCCGCCGTGAGGCCCGCTCCTCCTTCGGCGACGACACCCTCCTCGTCGAGCGCTGGATCGACCGGCCCCGGCACATCGAGATCCAGATCCTGGCCGACGGCCACGGCAACGTCCTCCACCTCGGCGAGCGCGAGTGCTCCCTGCAGCGCCGCCACCAGAAGGTCATCGAGGAGGCGCCCTCGGTCCTGCTGGACGAGGCCACCCGCGCCGCGATGGGCGAGGCGGCCGTCCAGGCGGCCCGCTCCTGCGGCTACCGCGGCGCCGGCACCGTCGAGTTCATCGTCCCCGGCAAGGACCCGGCCTCCTACTACTTCATGGAGATGAACACCCGCCTCCAGGTGGAGCACCCGGTCACCGAGCTGGTCACGGGCCTGGACCTGGTGGAGTGGCAGCTGCGGATCGCGGCCGGTGAGCGTCTCCCCTACGCCCAGGAGGACATCACCCTCACCGGGCACGCCATCGAGGCGCGGCTGTGCGCCGAGGACCCCGCGCGCGACTTCCTGCCGACCGGCGGCACGGTCCTCGCACTGCACGAGGTCCAGGGTGCGGGAGTGCGTACGGACTCCGGCCTCGCCCAGGGCGTCGAGGTCGGCAGCCGCTACGACCCGATGCTCTCCAAGGTCATCGCCCACGGCCCGGACCGGGCGAGCGCGCTGCGCCGGCTGCGCGCCGCGCTGGCGCAGACGGTCACCCTCGGCGTGACCACCAACGCCGGTTTCCTGCGCCGGCTGCTGGCCCACCCCGACGTGGTCTCCGGCGAGCTGGACACCGGCCTGGTGGAGCGAGAGGCGGCCGGTCTGACCTGCGGCGAGGTGCCGGACGAGGTGTACGCGGCGGCCGCGGCGGTGCGGCAGGCCGCGCTGGAGCCGCAGGTGGCCGAGGGCGGCTGGCGCGACCCGTTCGCCGCGCCCAGCGGCTTCAGGCTCGGCGGCGAGCCCGCGCCCGTCCGCCACTGGCTGCGGGTGCCCGGCCATGACCCGGTGGCCTGGGACGCACCGCCGCGCTCCGCGGCCGGGCAGGTCGAGGCGGACCGCGTACGGGTCACCGTCGACGGGGTCCTGCACACCTTCCACCGCAGCGGCGACTGGCTCGGCCGGGACGGCGACTCCTGGCAAGTGACCGATCACGACCCGGTGGCGGCGGCGCTGCGCGGGGCCGCGGGCGGGCACGGCGCGGACACCCTGGCCGCCCCGATGCCGGGCACCGTCACCGTCGTCAAGGTCGCCGTCGGCGACGAGGTGACCGCCGGGCAGGGCCTGCTGGTGGTGGAGGCGATGAAGATGGAGCACGTCATCTCCGCGCCGCACGCCGGGACCGTCACCGAACTGGACGTCACGGTCGGCACGACCGTCGCCATGGACCAGGTCCTGGCCGTGATCGCGCCCCATGAGACGCCCGAGGGCGGACAGGAGGGGGCGTCATGACCGCGGCCGGACTGCCGATGGAGATCCGGGCGGAGGGCCTGCCCACCCGCGTGCGGATCCACGAGGTCGGCGCGCGCGACGGCCTGCAGAACGAGCAGGGCGTCGTCCCGACGGAGCTCAAGGCCGAGTTCATCCACCGGCTCGCCGACGCGGGCCTGCCGACCGTCGAGGCCACCAGCTTCGTCCACCCCAAGTGGGTACCCCAACTCGCCGACGCGGAACGGCTGTTCCCGCTGCTGGGCGATCTCGACCCGCACCGGCTCCCGGTGCTGGTGCCCAACGAACGCGGACTGGACCGTGCGCTCGCCCTGGGCGCCCGCCGCATCGCGGTGTTCGGCAGCGCCACCGAGTCCTTCGCCAAGGCCAACCTCAACCGCACGGTCGACGAGGCGCTGGCGATGTTCGCGCCGGTCGTCGCCCGCGCCAAGGACGCCGAGGTGCAGGTGCGCGGCTACCTCTCGATGTGCTTCGGCGACCCCTGGGAGGGCCCGGTGCCCCTCGCGCAGACCGTCCGCGTCTGCCGGGAGCTGCTGGAGATGGGCTGCGACGAGCTGAGCCTGGGCGACACCATCGGCGTGGCCACCCCCGGCCACGTCCAGCACCTGCTCGCCGCGCTCAACGAGGCCGGCGTGCCCACCTCCCGGCTGGGCGTGCACTTCCACGACACCTACGGGCAGGCCCTCGCCAACACCCTCGCCGCGCTCCAGCACGGCGTCACCACCGTCGACGCCTCGGCGGGCGGCCTCGGCGGCTGCCCCTACGCCAAGAGCGCCACCGGCAACCTCGCCACCGAAGACCTCGTGTGGATGCTGCACGGCCTCGGCATCGAGACCGGCGTCGACCTGGACCGGCTGGTCGCCACGAGCGTGTGGATGGCCGAGGTCCTGGGCCGCCCGAGCCCCTCGCGCACCCTCCGAGCCCTCTCCCACAAGGAGTGACCATGTCCCTGGACCACCGTCTGCCCGATGAGCTGGAAGAACTCCGGCGTACGGTCGAGGCGTTCGCGCATGACGTCGTCGCCCCGAAGATCGGCGAGTACTACGAGAAGCATGCGTTCCCGTACGAGATCGTGCAGGAGATGGGCCGGATGGGCCTGTTCGGCCTGCCGTTCCCCGAGGAGTACGGCGGGATGGGCGGCGACTACCTCGCCCTCGGCATCGCCCTGGAGGAGCTGGCCCGGGTCGACTCGTCGGTGGCCATCACCCTGGAGGCCGGCGTCTCCCTGGGCGCCATGCCGGTCTACCGCTTCGGCACCGAGGAGCAGAAGCGCGAGTGGCTGCCCAAGCTGTGCAGCGGGGAGGTCCTCGGCGCGTTCGGCCTCACCGAACCGGACGGCGGCTCGGACGCCGGCGCCACCCGCACGACCGCGGTGCGCGACGGCGGAGACTGGGTGATCAACGGCAGCAAGTGCTTCATCACCAACTCCGGCACCGACATCACGGGCCTGGTGACGGTCACGGCGGTGACCGGCCGCACCGACGACGGCAGCCCGCAGATCTCCTCGATCATCGTCCCGTCCGGCACGCCCGGCTTCACGGTCGGCGCCCCGTACTCCAAGGTCGGCTGGAGCGCCTCGGACACCCGCGAGCTGTCCTTCTCCGACGTCCGGGTCCCGGCCGCCAACCTGCTGGGCGAGGAGGGCCGCGGCTACGCCCAGTTCCTGCGCATCCTCGACGAGGGCCGGATCGCCATCGCGGCGCTGGCCACCGGCCTCGCGCAGGGCTGTGTGGACGAGTCGGTGGCGTACGCCAAGGAGCGGCAGGCCTTCGGGCGGCCGATCGGCGCCAACCAGGCGATCCAGTTCAAGCTCGCCGACATGGAGATGCGCGCCCACACCTCCCGGCTGGCCTGGCGCGACGCGGCCTCCCGCCTGGTGCTGGGCGAGCCCTTCAAGAAGGAGGCGGCGCTCGCCAAGCTCTACTCGTCCGAGATCGCGGTGGACAACGCCCGTGAGGCCACCCAGATCCACGGCGGCTACGGCTTCATGAACGAGTACCCGGTCGCCCGGATGTGGCGCGACGCCAAGATCCTGGAGATCGGCGAGGGCACCAGCGAGGTCCAGCGCATGCTGATCGCGCGGGAGCTGGGTCTTACGTCCAGCGCGTCATAGCCCAGCCGTCACCATCAAGCCCGTGAAAATCAAGCCCGTCCGGCGTTTGAGGACGGACCTTGTGTGCCGCCGGGCCGCACCCGCAAGCGCGGCCCGGCGACATCACCGGCTCAGGCCGCCGGCCACGGCACCTCCGCCGACCGGTAGTAGTTGATCCCCAGCTCGTCCCACCGGGGCCCTTGCGCCGCCAGCCGGTACTTGTACGTCTCCCAGTCGTGCGTGTCCGCCGGCGACCACCCCAGCTCCGCGATGCCCGGCAGCCGCGGGAAGGCCATGTACTCCAGGTGCGCCGAGGTCGACAGGGTCTCGGTCCACATCGGCGCCTCGACGCCCAGGACCGACTCCCCGGGCGCCCCCGCCAGATAGGCCCCCGGGTCCCAGTCGTAGGAGCGCTTGGCGTCGACGTACCCGGCCCAGGACAGGCCCAGCTGCGTGTTCTTGTCGTACTTCATGTCGAGATAGGCGCGGTCCGCGGGCGAGAGGACCAGCCGGGTGCCGCGCTTGGCCGCGTCGGCGACCTGGGCGCGCTCGTCCGCGCTCGTCTTGTCGTAGCCCCAGTACTGGGCGACGGCGCCCTTCGCGGGGTGCGCCCCGGTCAGCTGGTGCCAGCCGATCACGGTCTTGCCGTACTTGGCGACCACCGGCTGCACCTTGTCCATGAAGGCGACGTAGTCCTCGTGGCTGGTGGAGTGCGCCTCGTCCCCGCCGATGTGGAGGTACGGGCCGGGCGTGAGCGCCGCGATCTCACGGATGACGTCGTCGATGAAGTCGTACGTCACCTTCTTCGGCACGCACAGCGAGCTGAAGCCGACGTTGGTGCCGGTGTAGAGCGGCGGCGCCTGGCCGTTGCAGTTGAGCTCGGCGTAGGAGGCGAGCGCGGCGTTGGTGTGGCCCGGCATGTCGATCTCGGGGACCACGGTGAGGTAGCGGTCGGCGGCGTAGCGGACGATCTCGCGGTAGTCGTCCTTGGTGTAGTGGCCGCCGGGGCCGCCGCCGACCTGGGTGGAGCCGCCGTAGGTCGCCAGCCGCGGCCAGCTCTCGACGGCGATCCGCCAGCCCTGGTCGTCGGAGAGGTGCAGATGCAGCTTGTTGATCTTGTACCTGGCGAGCTGGTCGATATAGCGCTTGACCTGGTCGACGGTGAAGAAGTGCCGGGAGACGTCGAGCATCGCGCCGCGGTAGTCGTAGCGCGGGGAGTCGGCGATGGTGCCGCCGGCGATCCGCCAGGGGCCGGGCTGGGCGCTGCGCCGCTCGATGCCGGCGGGCAGCAGCTGGCGCAGGGTCTGTACGCCGTGGAAGAGGCCGGCCGGGCGGGCGGCGCTGAGGGTGACCGCGCGGGCCCCGGAGGTCAGGCGGTAGCCCTCGGCGCCCAGGCCCTTGGCGCCGGGGCCGCCGAGCCGGAAGACGATGCCGTCCGGCCGGTCCTTGGTCGTCACGGGGAGCTCGAAGCCGGTGGCGGGCCGCAGCAGCCCGGCCAGATAGCCGGCGATCCTCCTGGCCTCCGGGGAGCCGCCGGGCACCCTGATCCGGGTGCCCTCGCCGAGGGTGAACGCGCTGCCGGCGCTGTGCACGGACGCGGGCGCGGGGACCACCTGGTCCAGGGGGGTGGCGGCCGGGGCGCCGCCGCCCCGGGGCGGTACGGCGGCGGTTCCCAGCCCCGCCGCCGCGACCAGCAGCAGCGAGAACAGCAGTCTGCGTCGTCTCATCGACGGTCCCTTCGGCGAACGTCGTACATGGCAGCGTGCGTGGCATCGTGCATGGCATGGAGCGACGGAACGGTGACCATGCGTACCGCGAGCCTGGATCAGGGGTCAAGGTGTAGACCACTTTCCCGCACCCAAATCGGGGACCTGCCCGATTCCGGGCAGATTTCTTGCGAATCCTCGCGCCGCCCCGCAGTATCTACGGGTGCTCGAACGCCGAAACCGCAGCGCAGAAGCGCCGCACGACGACCTGGTGGACCACCTGGTGCGCAGCACACCGCTGCAGCGCGGTGAGGCCGCCCGGGTGGTGCTCGACGTGCTGGCGTACTTCGACGAGACGACGGAGGAGTTCGTCCGCCGGCGCCACCGTGAGCTGCAGTCCCAGGGGCTGCGCAACGAGGAGATCTTCGAACGGATCCGCCACGAGATGCCGCACCGGGCCGTGGCCCCGCCCGATCTCTCGGCCCGCCAGCTGCGCCGCCTCGTCTACGGCTGACGCCCCGCAGGGCGCCGGGCACCGCAACCGAAGCAACGCCTTCAACCGGCATAACGTCTTCAACGGACACAACGTCTTTCTCGGAGGGTCTCTGTATGTGCGGGATCGTTGGATATATCGGCAAACGTGATGTTGCTCCGCTGCTCCTCGAAGGCCTCCAGCGCCTGGAGTACCGCGGCTACGACTCGGCCGGTATCGCCATCCACTCCAGCGGCACCGGCAAGGCGGCGGGCCTGAAGACCGCCAAGGCCAAGGGCCGGGTCCGCGAGCTGGAGTCCCGCCTGCCCAAGCGCTTCGCGGGCACCACCGGCATCGCGCACACCCGCTGGGCCACCCACGGCGCCCCCACGGACGAGAACGCCCACCCGCACCAGGACGCCACCGGCAAGGTCGCCGTCGTCCACAACGGCATCATCGACAACGCCGCCGAGCTCCGGGCCCGCCTGACCGCCGACGGCGTGGAGTTCGCCTCCGAGACCGACACCGAGGTGCTGGCCCACCTGATCGGCCGCTCCCAGGCCGAGAAGCTGGAGGAGAAGGTCCGCGAGGCACTGCGGCACATCGAGGGCACGTACGGCATCGCGGTGCTGCACGCCGACTTCACCGACCGCATCGTCGTCGCCCGCAACGGCTCCCCGGTCGTCCTCGGCATCGGCGAGCACGAGATGTTCGTCTCCTCCGACGTCGCGGCGCTGGTCTCGCACACCCGCCAGGTCGTCACCCTCGACGACGGCGAGATGGCCACCCTCAAGGCCGACGACTACCGCACGTACACCACCGAGGGCTCCCGTACGACGGCGACGCCGGAGACCGTCGAGTACGCGGCCGAGTCGTACGACCTGGGCGGCCACGACACCTACATGCACAAGGAGATCTCCGAGCAGGCGGACGCGGTGGACCGCGCGCTGCGCGGGCGGATCGACGACCGCTTCTCCACCGTGCACCTCGGCGGCCTGAACCTCGACGCCCGCGAGGCGCGCGCGGTGCGCCGGGTGAAGATCCTGGGCTGCGGCACCTCGTACCACGCGGGCCAGATCGGCGCGCAGATGATCGAGGAGCTGGCCCGGATCCCCTCGGACGCCGAGCCGGCCTCCGAGTTCCGCTACCGCAACCCGGTCGTGGACCCCGACACGCTGTACGTGGCGGTCTCCCAGTCCGGTGAGACCTACGACGTGCTGGCCGCCGTCCAGGAGCTCAAGCGCAAGGGCGCGCGGGTGCTGGGCCTGGTGAACGTGGTCGGCTCGGCGATCGCCCGGGAGACCGACGGCGGCATCTACGTGCACGCAGGACCCGAGGTCTGCGTCGTCTCCACCAAGTGCTTCACCAACATGGTGGTCTCCTTCGCGCTGCTCGCCCTGCACCTGGGCCGCATCCGCGACCTGTCCGTCGCGGACGGCAAGCGGATCATCGAGGGCCTGCGCAAGCTGCCCGGCCAGATCGACGAGATCCTCAAGGGCGAGGAGGACATCAAGAAGCTGGCGGCCCACTACGCCGACGCCAAGTCGATGATGTTCATCGGCCGGGTGCGCGGCTACCCGGTGGCCCGCGAGGCCTCGCTGAAGCTCAAGGAGGTCTCCTACATCCACGCCGAGGCCTACCCGGCCTCCGAGCTCAAGCACGGCCCGCTGGCGCTCATCGAGCCCGCCATGCCGACCGTCGCCATCGTCCCGGACGACGACCTGCTGGAGAAGAACCGCGCCGCGCTGGAGGAGATCAAGGCCCGCAGCGGCCGCATCCTCGCCGTCGCGCACCAGGAGCAGGAGAAGGCCGACCACACCGTCATCGTCCCGAAGAACGAGCCCGAGCTGGACCCGATCCTGATGGGCATCCCGCTCCAACTGCTCGCCTACCACACGGCGTTGGCCCTGGGCCGGGACATCGACAAGCCCCGCAACCTCGCGAAGTCGGTGACGGTGGAGTAGCTCCACCCAGGGGCGGTGGCGTCGCGCGTGCCACCATACGCGCGACGCCGCCGCCTCCCCTTCGCCGGCATCGGCCATACGCCGGCGGGATGCCGCCGCCCCGGGAACCGTCACCTCCCGGCCGGCAGCACGCAGTTGCCGTGTGCGCGGCCGCCCGGGCCCGTGCATGCGGCGCGCCCACGTGACCGTTTTCTACCCCTCACAAGGGCACAATCCACCTCTGCGGGAGGCGGAGATGGGGAGATCGGCCGCACGGAACGTCCACGACGCCCCCTCAACTGCGGGCGGTGTGCGAAGAGATGGCCACGCGCGAGGAACCGGGATCAGCCGGCGCGCGGTCAGGGAATGACGATCACCGGGCGCTGCGCCCGGCGGGCCAGCCGGCCGGCGACCGAGCCGAAGATCCGGCCGACGATGCCATGGGTGGAGCCGACCACGATCGCGTCGGCCTCGTACTCCCGGCCGACCTCCTCCAGCTCGTGGCAGATGTCCCCGCCCCGCTCGACGAGGATCCAGGGCACCTCGCTGAGATGCTCGGCACAGGCGAGCTCCAGGCCGAGCACCTCGGTGCGGTGATCGGGTACGTCGACGAAGACCGGGGGCTCGCAGCCCGCCCAGACGGTCGTCGGCAGCCGGTTGGCCACATGGACGATGATCAGTCCGGCGCTGTGGCGCCGCGCGATACCGATTGCATACGCCAACGCCCGCTCGCTCGACATGGAACCGTCGAAGCCGACCACGACGCCGTGCCGGAACGCGGGGTCGCAGGAGTGTCGTGGCTCTTCCGCCGCTTCCAGGTCCGCCGTTGGATCGGCGACCTGCTTGCGGTCCGCTGGTTCGGGGAATTCGTGACCGGCCATTGGTGTCTCGGCGAGGACGTCCTCTTGCGGAGGGGCGAACGGGGAACGGCGATTGACTTGATCCGGCAGTTGACTGAGCTGGCTCTATCGAGGTGCGGTAGCCATAGTTCAAAGAGGAACAATACGACTGGGAATCATCTTCCCAAGCCGATACCCCAAGAGTACGGCGCTACTCCCCCGCTGCCCAGAGCCCGCCGCGAACGCCGGGCGCCCACGCGAGGCGGAGGGCGGCGCGGAGTGGCCTCGAACGTTCCCCGGAGCATGCCGGAGCGTGGCCCGTATGGCAATGCCCCGGCCTGCCCCCGTACGTACCCCTCGTGGTGACCCGTGATCGCCGACGGCGTTGTAGTAGCAGCCCGTCCGAGGGGAGTACGAGGTGCGGTTGCGGCCCGACAGATCACCGGACCCAGTGAGCGACGTCGTGCGCTGGGGCGCGTTCGGCTGCGCCCTGGTGCCCCTGGTCCTGATCGTCAGCGGCGCCCCCTGGGCCGGCGCGGCGGGCACCGGGGCCGGCCTCGTGGCGGTGACCTGCGCCTGCCGCGCACTGCTGCGGCGGTCCGAACGCAGCGGTGCGCGGGCCCGTCCCCACGACGCCGGACGACACCGGGACAGAAAGGGACGTTCGGCACCTCCGGCGCGCAGGGGCGGACGCCATTCCGAAGGGCGTACGCCGGCCGACTGAGGCGCCCGCAAGTCTGCGTGCGACCGTTTTCAGCCAACTTCCGGGCCACCCCCTCACCTTGCCCCGAACCCCCCTCAACCCTTGTGTGAGCAGGGAGGAAAGGACCGCTGGGCATGGTTGTGTCCTACTGCGAACGGGCAGAGCCGAGACGCGTACTTCCCATGCAGGCCCGACGAGTGGAACGCTTCGTGATCGAATGCTTCGCGCCAAGTTGCCATATCGACATACCAGCGGGTGGTGAACTTGGCACTCCATCCTCACGGAACACAGTAGATTCGATCTTGGTAGTTACGGCGGGGGAACTGTGCAGGACCGAGAGGGCGAGACGACCGAGGGGGGCTTAAGTGCCATGAGCCAGGACTCCGCTGCCGTACCAGATGCCGCACGCAAGCTCGCCGCCCGACGACGCCGCGAAATAGTCGCGGTGCTCCTCTTCAGCGGCGGACCTATTTTCGAGAGCTCCATTCCGCTCTCGGTCTTCGGCATCGACCGACAGGACGCCGGCGTTCCGAGGTACCGGCTACTTGTGTGCGCGGGCGAAGATGCACCTTTGCGCACGACCGGGGGGCTGGAGCTGTCAGCCCCCTACGGGCTGGAGGCGATCTCCCGTGCCGGGACGGTCGTCGTACCGGCCTGGCGTTCCATCACCCAGGCCCCACCGCCCGCCGCGCTCGACGCGCTGCGCCGGGCGCATGAAGAAGGGGCCCGGATCGTCGGGCTGTGCACGGGGGCGTTCGTCCTCGCCGCGGCCGGACTGCTCGACGGCCGACCGGCCACGACCCACTGGATGTACGCGCCGACGCTCGCCAAGCGTTATCCGTCCGTCCATGTGGACCCCCGCGAGCTCTTCGTCGACGACGGCGATGTGCTCACCTCCGCGGGGACCGCGGCGGGCATCGATCTGTGCCTGCACATCGTGCGCACCGACCACGGCGCGGACGCCGCGAACGCGCTGGCCCGCCGGCTCGTCGTGCCGCCCCGCCGGACCGCCTCCGATCTGGGGCACCAGCGCTACCTCGACAGGTCATTACCAGAAGAGATCGGCGCCGACCCGCTCGCCGAGGTCGTCGCCTGGGCGCTGGAGCACCTCCACGAGCAGTTCGACGTGGAGACGCTCGCCGCGCGCGCCTACATGAGCCGGCGGACGTTCGACCGACGGTTCCGCTCCCTCACCGGGAGCGCCCCCCTGCAGTGGCTGATCACACAGCGGGTGCTGCAGGCCCAGCGGCTGCTGGAGACCTCCGACTATTCGGTGGACGAGGTCGCCGGGCGCTGCGGGTTCCGCTCCCCGGTCGCCCTGCGCGGCCACTTCCGCCGGCAGCTGGGCGCCTCGCCCGCGGCCTACCGCGCGGCCTACCGCGCGCGCCGGCCGCAGAACGGGGGACCCGAGCCCGCGCTGCGACCGGAGCGGGCCGACCGCGCCGAGCGGCCGGAGCGGGAGCGGGCGGCGCTGGGGGCGGGCGGCGCGGAGCGGTTCTCCGCCGCCGCGCTGGCCGGCCACGGTCTGGCGACCGCCGAAACGGGCGATCCGGGCAAACCGCAGTCGGACGTGTATGCGTCCCGGCTGCCGGAGACCCCGGTCGGCCGCGGTGCGGGACGGCCCGTGCTGCCCGGACAGCGCGAGCGCCCCGTAGGGTGAGATGTATGAACGATCGCATGGTGTGGATCGACTGCGAGATGACCGGACTCTCGCTGGCGAATGACGCGCTCATCGAGGTGGCCGCGCTGGTCACCGACTCCGAGCTGAATGTGCTGGGCGACGGGGTGGATGTGGTGATCCGCCCCCCGGCCGAGGCACTGAGCACCATGCCGGAGGTGGTGCGCCAGATGCACACGGCCTCCGGGCTGCTGGCGGAGCTGGACGGCGGGACGACGCTGGAGGCGGCCGAGGCGCAGGTGCTGGCTTACATCAAGCAGCATGTGCCGGAGCCGGGGAAGGCGCCGCTGTGCGGCAATTCCGTCGGCACCGACCGTGGCTTCCTGCTGCGCGACATGCCGACGCTGGAGAGCTACCTCCACTACCGGATCGTCGATGTGTCGTCCGTGAAGGAGCTGGCCCGGCGCTGGTTCCCGCGGGCCTACTTCAACAGTCCGGACAAGAACGGCAACCACCGGGCACTGGCGGACATCCGCGAATCCATCGCGGAGCTGCGCTACTACCGGGAGGCGGTGTTCGTGCCGCAGCCCGGCCCCGATTCGGAGACGGCCAAGGCCATCGCCGCCAAGCACGTCCTGCCGGCCGAACCCCAGCCGGCACCGCAGTCCGCACCGTCGTCGTAGGACAGCCGGTGCTGTCTTCCGGGTCACGGCCTGACCTGCCGTGACCCGGAGGACACGCCCGCGCCCGCCAGGTTCGAAACCTGGGCGCGAGCACCCCTCCGGACCCTGTACACTTTTTCTCAGCCGGTGGGGAAAAAGAACCACACAGCACCGGTCATGGTGGGTATAGCTCAGCTGGTAGAGCACCTGGTTGTGGTCCAGGATGTCGCGGGTTCAAGTCCCGTTACTCACCCCACTTCAAGGCCCCCGACCTCAGGTCGGGGGCCTTGAACGTTTGCGGGCGCGGGAGCCGGGCGGCGCGGTTCAGTAGCCGACGTTCAGTAGCCGACGGTGAAGCGCTCGCCGATGTGCCGGGGGCGCTCGATCTCGTCGAGGAGGGCGACCGCGTAGTCCTCGGTGGAGATCTTGCTGGTGCCCTCCGCGTCGGTGACCAGATCGTCGGTGGCGGTGCGGTAGCCGCCGGTGCGCTCGCCGGGTGCGATGGTGGCGGCCGGGCTGAGGTTGGTCCAGCGCACATCGGTCACGGAGCGGTAGAAGTCCAGCGCGTCGCCGTGGGCGTGCATGATCTGGAGCAGGAACTCGGGCAGGCCCTCCGCGTCCCAGACCTGCTTGCCGTCCGGGGTGCGCAGCGAGCCGGCGCCGCCGACCGCGATCAGCCGGGGCGCCTCGCCGCCGAGGGTGCGCAGACCGGCGACGAGGGACTCGGCGGCGGGCCTGATGGTGGCGATGTGGCCCGGTCCGTCGCCCCCGCCGACCGCGCTGACCAGCACGTCCCGGCCCTTGGCAGCGGCGGCGACGGAGGCCGGGTCGAGGATGTCGCCGGTGGTCACGGTCAGGTTCGGGTGGCTCGTGGTGATCTTCGCGGGGTCGCGGACCACCGCGGTGACCTGGTGACCGCGCTGGAGGGCCTCGTGGAGGATGCGGCTTCCGATGGCGCCGCCGGCCCCGAAGAGGGCGATCGTGGACATGGTGTCTCCCAAGCTGTTCTCGGTGTCCGGTGGTCGGCGTGTCCGGGTCTGCGGACTTCCGTTTTCCGTCAGCGCTCTCGCCGACGTCTTCTACGCTAGGGCCGGTAGCGGGACATTTCGGGGTAGCGAAGGGACCGGGCATGGTCAAAAAACGACAGGAGGAGGCGGAGCCCGTTCCGGAGATCCGGGAGGTGGCGTTCTCCGCGCCGGCCGGGCGGCCCGCGGGTGTGGAGGTGATGACGCTCGCCGAGCTGCGAGAGCGCGCGGACGCCTGCCAGCTGGCGACTCCGCACCGCCCCGGCTTCCACCATCTGCTGACCCTGGACAGCGGACGCCTGGTGCACAGCGTCGACTTCCGTGAGCACCGTCTCACCCCGGGCGATCTGCTGTGGTCGCGCCCCGGCCAGGTCCAGCACTTCGGCGATCTGGCGGGCGCGGAGGGGCGGCTGGTCCTGTTCGAGGCCGGCTTCCTGGATCCGGCGACGGCGGCCGCGGCCCGGATCGAGGACTGGTACGGGCCGCCCGTACGGCGTCTGAAGGGCGCGGCGGCGCGCGGTGTGGACGAGGCGATGGGCCAGCTGCACCGCGAGTTCGGGGCGCTGGGCGGGCTGCCGCTGGAGATACACCTGGAGGTGCTGCGGCATCTGCTGGCCGTACTGGTGCTGCGGGCCGCGCACCCGGGCGGGCCGGCGGACGACGGGGCGGGCGGCTGCGCGGCGAGCGAGACGTATCTGCGCTTCCGGGACGCGGTGGAGCGGGGCTTCACCCGCAGCCGCCGGGTCGCCGACTACGCCCGCTCGCTGGGGTACGCGCCGCGCACCCTCGCGCGGGCCACCGAGGCGAGCGCGGGCATCGGGGCGAAGGAGTTCATCGACCGCAGGGTGGTGCTGGAGGCCAAACGGCTGCTGGCGCACGGCGACCAGTCGGCGGCCCGGATCGCGGACCGGCTGGGCTTCGCCGACGCCACCAACTTCAGCAAGTTCTTCCAGCGGCAGACCGGCAGCACCCCGATCGCGTTCCGGGTGGCGGTGCGGGGCGGGGCGCAGCGGGTGGGGGGTGGGCCGCTGCGCCCCGCCTAGGGACGGTGGTCCGGGACGACGGGCCGGACCTCCGGTGGGGGTGGGACCTGTCTCAGCCGGTGTAGGCGCCGAACGCCTTGGTGAAGTCCAGCGGGCCCTGCTCGATGGAGCTGCAGGTCGGCTGGGCGGAGTTGCCGGAGCCGCCCGGGCACGCCTTGTCGCGGGTCGAGGACCACATCGACAGCCAGCCCAGGTGCCTGGCCTTGGCGAACTTCACCAGCTGGGCGGCGTCTTCGGCCTTGAAGACCTCGTTCTGGACGTCGTTGACGCCGATCATGGGCGTCACGGCGACGGCCTTCCAGGCGGCCGCGTCGCTCAGGCCGAGGGCCTTTTTGATCTGGCCCTGGGTGGCGGTGGCGGCCTTGGTGGCGTAGGTGCCCATGTCGCCGTCGTAGGAGGGGCCGTAGTCCATCGCCATGATGTTGACGGCGGAGACCTTGACGCCGTTCTTCCTGGCGTCGGCGACCAGGTTCACCCCGTCCTGGGTCAGGCCCTCGGGCATGACCGGCAGGGTGAAGGAGACGTCCAATGCGGGGTGCTTCTTCTGGAGCTGGGCGATGGCCTGGGCGCGGCGGGTGTTGGCGGCGGTGTCGGGCAGCGCGCCGCCCTCGATGTCGAAGTCGACCTTGGTGAGCTTGAAGCGGTCGATGACCTTGCCGTACGCGGCGGCCAGCTCGTCCGCCGAGCCGCAGGCCAGGCCGAGTTCGGAGCCGTTGGCGCCGCCGAAGGAGACCCGCACGTCGCCGCCGGCCTTGCGCAGCCGGGGTATCTGCGCGGCCACCGGGTTGCCGTCGAGCTCGCCCGCGCCGCCCCACTTGGGTACGCAGCCGCCGCCGGAGGTGATGAACGCGAGGTTGAAGTTCTTCACCCCGGTCTTCGCTGCGGTGCCGACCAGGTCGTAGGCGGGGCTGAGGGAGGTGTCGACGTACGGGGAGAAGCCGGCCGCGCGCTTCGCGGCGGCGCCGGGGGTCCGCGGCGCCTTGTCGGCGAGGGCGGATCCGGCGACGGCGAAGGCACCGCCGGCCGCGAGCGCGGCGGCCGCGCCGGTCACGATCAGCTTGGTGGTACGGCTCTTGCGCCGGCGGTGTGCCGAAGGGTTCATCTCGTCCTGCCTGTCGTCACGTGGGGGGGTGGGGTGCACCGTGGTGCGTCCCGCACGCTAGCGGCAGCGAAACGGACAAATGCCGGGATCCGTACGGCGGTTGGCGGAATTATGGCCCCCTTAAGGAAGCGGAAGGGGGTGGTTAAGACCTCCGGCCTATGCCACACACCCGTTCGCTCAGGAGCCGGTGCGGGCGGCTCGCCGGCGGCGGCCGCGGAGGGTGCGGCGCAGCCGGTGGCCGCGGCGTACGCCGTGCCGCTCGCGCCGGTCGTCCAGCGCCAGCCACACCCGTACCTCGGTGCCGCCGAGGACCGAGCGGCCCAGGCGCACATCGCCGCCGGTGGACTCGGCCAGCCGGCGCACGATGTCCAGACCGAGGCCGGTGGAGCCGTCGCCACCGCCACCGTGGCCGCGGCGCAGCGCCGCGTCGGGGTCGGCGATGCCCGGGCCCGCGTCCGAGACCAGCACGATCACCGCGTCCTCGGCGTTGTGCACATCGACCGCGAAGGCGGTGCCCTCGGGGGTGTGCCGGAAGACGTTGCCGAGCATCGCGTCGAGGGCGGCGGCGAGTTCGGGGCGGGCGACCGGGATGCGTACCGGGCGGTCCGCGCCGGCGATGCGCACGGTGCGGCCCTCGTCCTCGGCGAGCGCCGACCAGAAGGCCATCCGCTCGCGGATCACCTCGGCGGCGTCACAGCCGGCCGCGGCCGCCGCCTGCCGGGTCTGCGCCTTCTGCTCGCGGGCGGTGCGGATGATCTGGTCGACCTCGCGCTCCAGCTGTTCGACGGCGGCCCGGGTCTGCTCGGCGGCCGGGGTGTCGCCCAGGGAGGCGGTGTTGAGCCTGAGGACGGTCAGCGGGGTGCGCAGCCGGTGTGAGAGGTCGGCGGCCAGTTCGCGTTCGTTGGCGAGGAGCTGGACGACCTGGTCGGCCATGGCGTTGAAGGCGCTGGCCGCGGAGCGCAGTTCCTTGGGGCCGTCCTCCGGGACGCGTACGCCGAGCTTGCCCCTGCCGAGGTCGAGGGCGGCGCCCGCGAGCCGTTCCGCGGGCCGCACCATGCGGGTGCCGAGCCGGTCGGCGACCGCCACCGAGCCGATGACCAGCGCCAGTCCGACGGCGGCCAGTACCACCCAGGAGGTGGTGACGCCGTTGGTGAGCGCGGCGTCGGGGACGAAGACCTCGACGACCGCGATACCGGAGGCGACGGCGGTCGGCTGCAGCAGCACGGAGCCGCCGGGGACCGGCGAGATGGAGGCCCGGCCGATCTCGACGGCGGCCGCGACATCGGCGGGGGCGGCCCGCCGGGACCCGATCTCGGCGGGGGTGCCGTTCTTGCCGCTCGCCGGGACGTGGACGCCGATCCGGCCGCCGGGCCCGGTCTCGGCGCTGGCGACGGCCCGCTCCAGCTGGGTGCGGTCGGTGGTGATGGCGAGGACCGGGCCGATGGTGGCGGCCTGCCGCTCGGCGTTGGAGTACGCGCGGTCGCGGGCCAGCTCCTTGACGACGAGTCCGAGGGGGACCGCGAAGGCGACCACGACCATGGTGGTGACCGCCAGCGCCACCTTGACCAGGGCCCATCTCACAGCGTCTCGCTCACCGCGGCGGCTCCAGCTTCACGCCGACGCCGCGCAGGGTGTGCAGATACCGGGGCTTCGCCGCGGTTTCGCCCAGTTTGCGGCGGAGCCAGGACAGATGGACGTCGATGGTCTGGTCGTCGCCGTAGGACTGCTGCCAGACCTCGGCGAGCAGTTCCTTGCGCGGGACGACGACGCCGGGGCGCCCGGCGAGGAAGGCCAGCAGGTCGAACTCCCGGCGGGTGAGGTCGAGCGCGACACCGTCGAGGCGGGCCTGCCGGCGCAGCGGGTCGACGGACAGGCCGCCGACCCGGATCACTCGTGAGGGCGGTTCCGCGCCGGCCGCACCGGCCCGCGCACGGCGCAGTACGGCCGCCATCCGGGCCGAGAGGTGCTCGACGGAGAACGGCTTGGTGAGGTAGTCGTCGGCGCCGTCGTTCAACAGCCGTACGATCTCCGCCTCGTCGTCCCGGGCGGTGGCGATGATCACCGGGACGTCGGTGATCCCGCGCAGCATCTTCAGCGCCTCGCCCCCGTCCAGATCGGGCAGGCCGAGGTCGAGGATGACCACGTCGAAGCCGACCTGCGCCACCTCGCGCAGCGCCTCCAGGGCGGTCCCGACGCTGCGCACCGTGTGGGCGGCCTCGGTCAGATGCCGGATGAGGGCCGAGCGTACGAACTGGTCGTCCTCGACCACGAGCACACGTGCCATGGGCCGCACCGTACGCCATTCGGGCCGTGTTCCTTACCCGAGGTTGACGCCCGAGCGGTGCGTTCCGCCGTCCTGGACCGGCTGCGACCAGGGTGGCCGGTGGTGCAGTATGAGCCGAATGCAACGAGGACTGGTTCACGTGGCGGCCTGGACGCTGGCGACCGGCGCCGCGGTCACGCTGTCGTGGTTCGGCGTGCACACCGTGCTGTCCGGCACGGCCTACGACCCGCCGCGCGCGCTGCCCCTCTCCGACCAGGTGGCCTCCTCAGGGGCCCGGGGCGAGAGCGGCGCGACACCGCGGGTCTCCTCCACCCACCGCCCCAGACCGGCCGCATCGGCGGGGCGGAGCCCGTCACCCGCCGACGGCAGGCCGACGAAGCCGGCCGCGCCCCCGGCCGCCGGCGCGACCCGCCCGGGCCCGTCCGCCGCCCCGCCTGGCGGCAACGCGCCCGCCACCGGCGGCGAGGTCAAGAGCTACTCCACGGCGGGCGGCCGGGTCGTCTTCACCATGGGCAGCGCCTCCGCCGAACTGGTGTCGGCGACCCCGAACTCGGGCTGGGAGATGCAGGTCTGGAAGCAGGACGGGTGGATCCGGGTCGACTTCACGGGCGGCGGCGCGCACACCTCGGTGTTCTGCACCTGGAACGGGCATCCGCCGACGGTGCAGACGACCAACCACGCGACCTGAACCGGGCCCTGCCGGACGTCGGCCGGTGCCGTACGCCGCCGACGCATACGCCGGCCCGCGAGATGCGTCAGTCGAAGGCCTTCGCGGGCGGCGCCGGGGACCGGACGGCCGTGGCGTCGGTGACCGGCACCGCGCCGCCGGTGAAGTCCGCCAGCGCACGGCCGTGTTCGACCCGCCCGGCCTCCGGATCGGTCGCGGCGCGGCGGGTCAGCTCGGCGATCGGCAGCGGGCCGTCGGAGGCCAGGAGGACGGCGTTGCCGAAGCGTTTGCCGCGCAGTACGGCCGGGGCGGCGGTGAGGCAGAGTTCGGGGAACACCGTGCGGACGGTGGCGATCTGGCCGCGCAGAAAACGCAGCGGGGGCCCGTCCGCGAGGTTGGCCGCGTAGCTGCCGCCGGGCCGCAGCGCGCGGCGGACGTCGGCCACGAACTCGGAGCTGGTCAGATGCGCGGGCGTACGCGCCCCGCCGAAGACATCGGCGATGATCAGGTCGGCCCAGCCGTCGGGGACCTTCGCCAGGCCCGCGCGGGCGTCGCCGCCGCGCACCCGGATCCGCCAGCCGCTCTCCAACGGCAGCTGCCGGCGGACGAGTTGGACCAGCGCCGCGTCGATCTCCACCACCTGCTGGGTGGACCGGGGCCGGGTCGCGGCGACATAGCGGGCCAGGGTCAGCGCGCCGCCGCCCAGATGGACGACGCGCAGCGGGGCGCCGGGCGGCCCGGCGAGATCGGCGATGTGCCCGAGCCGGCGCTGGTAGGAGAAGTCGAGGAAGGACGGGTCGTCGAGGTCGACGTGCGACTGCGGGGCGCCGTCGAGCAGCAGTGTCCAGCCGCGCGGCCGGTCCCGGTCGGGCCTGAGCTCCGCGAGCCCGCCGTCCACCGTCTCCGTGACGGACTCCGCTCCGCCGCGCCCGCGCCTGCTCCTCGCCATGCCCCCAGTATGACTGCCGCACCGCATGCCGTATTCCCTGGTCAGGGCGGTACGGCGGACGGCGCGGCGGCGGTGGGGAGAGCGGCGGACCACCCGCGACCGCGAGGCCGGGGCGGTCCGCCGAATGCACTACTTGCCTCCGAAGCTACCGTTCACGCAGTGGTTCCCGAATGCCGGGTTCAGCAGTGCGAGGATGTTGAGGCTGTTACCGCAGGCGTTGATCGGGATGTTGATCGGCACCTGGATCACGTTGCCGCTCAGGAACCCCGGGGAACGCGTGGCGACGCCCTTGGCCACGGCGGAGTTCCCGCCGCCGTGACCGTGGTGGCCGTGGCGGTGCTTGTGGCCGCCGTAGCTCTGCTGGATGTACTGAGCGTGACCGGCACGCTCGTGACCACCCTGCTGGGCGACACCGCCACCGGCGGACGCGATGCCTGCGCCACTGACCACCAGGGCGCAGCCGGCCGCAGCCGTCGCGGCGGACTGGACGAACCGCTTCATCCCATTCTCCTTTCAGTTCGCGAATGGGGCACCCGGTCACAACGAACGGAATGAGGCAGGGATGCGGGCGTTCCCCCTTACGGGAAATCGTTGGTCCTTCTGGCAGCAATCATTAGCCCTTCTGGCAGCAAGCACCCGCCGGGGAACTCCGGCATTCCGCCGATCGGGATCCCCCTGCGGCATACGGCGTGCCTGTCGCGGTTTCCAACATGATTTCTGTCAGAGTGCTCTCCTGTTTGACTGATAGAAGTCGGAGAGGAAGACATGCGGAAGTCGACGGACCGCACCGGGCGCGGCGTCGTGTGCGCGCCGGCCGCCTCCTGCGCGGCGGCCCGGCGGGGCACCGCCGCCGATACCGCCGACCCGGCGAATGATGTGATGAATTCGACGATCAGCGAATTCGTCCTGGAGTCCGCCCGAAAGCCCTCCTGCCGCAATACCTCCGCAATCGATTCCAAGGTATTCGGGAGGGACTCCGCACTGCGGCACCGAGCCGATCGGTGCGCTTTCCGATTCACCGGCCGAGGTCCGGGATATCCGCTCGGCGCGCTCGACGCCCGGGCCGGTACCCGTCCCTGAGCAACGCCCAGGAGTTTTCCGCAAAGGCCCGTACGGAGCCGCGCGGACGGACCGCGAAGGCCGTGGGGAGTCCACTGAGAGTGCTGTCAGGGGAGCGGATCAGGCGATGACGACGGAGAGCGCGGACGCGCACCGTTCCGCCCGGGTGCGGCCCCCGTCGGCGGTTCCTTCGGCGGTTCCCCGCCGGCGGCGCGCCGTCGCCCCGCTGGCGGCCGCTGACTGCCTGGGCGCTACGGGTGCCGCGGTGCTCGCCCTCGGCCCCGGTACCGCGCCGGCGCTGCCCGCCGCCGTCGTGCTGGGACTGCTGCTGCTCCACGCCCGGGCCGGGCTCTACCGTCCGGGCCCCGCGCCGACCGCGCTGGGCGATCTGCCGGCGCTGCTGGGCCGGGCCGCCGTCTGCTGGTGCGCGACGGCCGCGCTGCTCGCCGCCCTACGGCCGGACCTGGCGCTGTCACCGGCCCTGCTGGCGGCCGCAGTGCTGGCGCAGACCGTGCTGGTGTGCGGCGGCCGGGCCGCGGTCTACCGGGCGCGCCGCGGCCTGGCCCGCCGGCGGCCGCGCAGCACGCTGATCGTGGGCACCGACCCGGCCGCCCGGCAGCTGGCCGCCGCGCTCCTGGCCCACCCCGAGTACGGCATGCGCCCGGTGGGCGTGGTCGCGCCGGCGCCGTCCGGCCCGCCCGAAGCGCCCCCGGGCGACGGGGCGCTGCCGCTGCCGCGGCTCAGCGCCCCCCAGGACATCACCCTGGCCGTCATCCAGCACACCGTGCGCGACGCGGTGTTCACCGTGCCGCCGTACGGCGATCCGCACACCGCCGCGCTGCTGCGCCGCTTCGTCGACCAGGGCTCGGCGATCTGGCTGGCCGGCGCCGCGGCCGCCCGCGAGGGACGCCCGCCGCACCCGGAGACCGATCATCTGTGGGGCTTCGCCTGCCGCCCGCTGGACACCGCCCCGCCCCGGCACGGCAGTTGGGGCAAGCGGACGCTGGACCTCGCACTGGCCGCGCTCGCGCTGGCGGCCGCGGCGCCGGTGCTGCTGGGCTGCGCGCTGGCGCTGCGGCTCGCCGACGGGCCCGGTGTGCTGCTCCGGCAGGAGTGCACCGGCCGCGGCGGCCGCAGCTTCACCCTGCTGAGGTTCCGCACCCTGCGCCCCGGTGACGAGCACGGTGCGACGGCGCAGTGGAGCGTGGCGGACGACGCCCGGACGACCCGGGTCGGCCACCTGCTGCGGCGCACCTCGCTGGACGGGCTGCCGCAGCTGTGGAACGTCCTGCGCGGCGAGATGAGCCTGGTCGGGCCGCGCCCGGAGCGCGCCTGCCGCGCCGCGGAGCTGACCCGGCGCTGCCCGGAGTACCCGGCTCGGCACCGCATGCCGGTGGGCATCACGGGACTCGCCCAGGTGCACGGACTGGGCGGGCGGACCTCCCTTGAGGAGCGGGTCCGCTTCGACAACCTCTATATCGACGGCTGGTCGCTGTGGCAGGACGTCCGGATCCTGCTGCGCACCGCGGCCCGGCCGCCGTGGCGGGAGGGCGGATGAGCACGGACGCGGCGGCCGCCGTCCGGCCCGGCCCGGCCCGGTCCGTAAGACACCCCAACCCCGGGAGGCATCCGGTGAAGGTTCTCCATGTCATCACGGGCCTCGGCATGGGCGGCGCCGAGCAGCAGCTGCGGCTGCTGCTGCGCCGGCTGCCCGCCCAGTGCGAGGTCGTCACGCTGGCCGGTCCGGGACCGGTCGCCGACGCCATCGAGGCGGACGGCACCCCCGTCACCCCGCTCGGCATGACCGGCCACCGCGATCTGACCGCGCTCCCCCGCCTGGCCGGGCTGATCCGCACCGGCGGCTACGACCTGGTGCACACCCACCGCTACCGGGCCTGTGTCTACGGCCGGATCGCCGCCCGGCTGGCCGGCGTACGGGCCGTGGTCGCCACCGAGCGCTCCCTGGGCGACGCGGTCATGGAGGGACGCCGGCTGACCCGCGGGGTCCGCGCCCTCTACCGGGCCACCGAGCGGCTGGGCACGGCGACGGTCGCGGTCTCGGACACCGTCGCCGCCCGGCTGCGGCGCTGGGGCGTGCCCGAGCAGCGGATCCATGTGGTGCCCCACGGCATCGAGGCGCACCGCTTTGGCTTCGACCCGGCCGCCCGCGCCAGGGTCCGCACCCGGCTCGGGCTGCCGCTGGACGCCTTCGTGGTCGGCGGCGCCGGCCGGCTGGTGCCCGGCAAGCGGTTCGACGTCCTGGTCCGGGCGGTGACCCAACTCCCCGGCGTACACCTGCTGCTGGCGGGCGAGGGCCCGGAGCGGGAGGTACTGCGGCGGATGGGGGAGCAGTTCGGGTCGGGCGACCGCATTCACCTCCTGGGCGCGATCGACGACGTGGCCGGATCCCCGGCAGCGCCTGCCGATGCCGCCGATACCGCCGATACCGCCGATACGGCCGACGTACCCGACATCCCCGCCCTGCTCTCCGCCCTCGACGTCTTCGTCTCACCGTCCCCGGAGGAGGCGTTCGGGCTGTCCGTCCTGGAGGCGCTCGCGTCCGGGCTGCATGTGCTCTACGGCAGCTGCCCGGCGGTCGACGAGCTGCCCGAGGAGCAGGCGCCCGGCGCCCGCCACTTCAGCCCCGGCGTACCCGAACTCGCCGCTGCGCTGCGGGAGTTGCGGCGCGAAGGGCCGGTCCGGCTGCCGGTGCCGCCGGTGGTGCGGCGCTATGACATCGCGCGCAGCGCCGAGTCGCTGATGGCCGTGTACGAGCAGGCGGTGGCCGCCGCCCCCGCCCGGCGGCGCACCCCCGCGCCGGTCCCCGCGCCGCAGCCCCACGCCCCCGGAGTCGTCTCGCTGCCGGACCCGTCCCGGTCGTCCGCCCCGTCCCAGCTCTCGAACAGGTAGAAAGCGCAGGAACTCCGATGTACGACCTCGTGGTGGTGGGCGCCGGCCCGTACGGACTGTCGATCGCCGCGCACGCGGCGGCGGCCGGACTGCGGCTGCGGGTCCTGGGCCGGCCGATGGCCTCGTGGCGCGACCATATGCCCGACGGCATGCTCCTCACGTCCGAGCCCCGGTCCAGCAGCCTCTTCGGCCCGTCCGGCCGCCACAACCTGGGCGAGTACTTCGCCGTCCACGACCTGACCGCCGAGCACGGCGTCCCGCTGACCCTCGACACCTTCGTCGCGTACGGCAGATGGTTCGGCGAACGGGCGGTGCCGCAGGTCGAGGAGGTCACCGTCACCGCCGTACGCCCGGACGACGACGGCTTCCAGGTCGTCACGGACACCGGCGAGCCGATCGCGGCCCGCACCGTCGCGCTCGCCGTCGGCGCGCTGCCGTTCGCCGACCGCCCCTGGCCGCTGCTCGAACTCCCCCCGGAACTCGCCTCGCACAGCAGCGACCACCGCGATCTGCGCCGCTTCACCGGCCGGGACGTCGCGGTGATCGGGTCAGGTCAGTCCGCGCTGGAGACCGCGACCCTGCTGGCCGAGCAGGGCGCCCGGTCCGTGGTGGTGGCCCGCGCGGACCGGCTGCGCTGGGACCGCCCGCCGCAGCCGCAGGAGCGCGGCCGGCTGCGCGCGCTGGGCACCCCGCGCGCGGGGCTCGGCACCGGCTGGCCGGCCTGGGTGTGGTCCCAACTGCCGGCTGCGGTACGCCTGCTGTCCCCGGCGGCCCGGACGCGGATGGCCGAGACCGCGCCCGGCCCGTCCGGCGCCTGGTGGCTGCGGGAGCGCTTCGAGTCCGCGGTGCCGGTCCTGCTGGGCCACCGGGTCCGGGCCGCCGTCCCCCACGGCGAGGGGGTGCGGCTCCACCTCACCCGTACGGACGGCGGCGCCGAGACCCTCGACGCCCACCATGTGGTGGCGGCGACCGGCTTCAGCCCCGACCTGCGGCGGCTGCGGCTGCTCCACCCCCGGGTGCGCACCACCGTGCGAACGGTGGGCGGCGGGTGCGCGCCCGAGCTGAGCTCCGGCTTCGAATCGTCCTGGCCCGGCCTGTTCTTCGCGGGGCTGCTGACCGCGCCGACGTTCGGCCCGTCGATGAAGTTCGTGTACGGGACGGAGTTCACCGCGCCGCGGCTGCTGCGCGGCGTGCAGCGCCGGCTGGGCGACCGGCGCGGCGCCACCACCATCCCCCGTCCGACGCGGGACGGCGCACCGGCCGGCACGAGCGGCCCGGCACCGGACGCGGCGGCCGGCGAACCCGCGCACTGACCGCGCGCCCCGGCCCCGCCGGGCCGCTCTCCGGCGGCGGGCGCTCACTGGCAGCGGTCGACGGCCTCGATCGTCCGTGCCGCCTCGCCGAGCGCCGCGCGCAGTACGGCCGGGTCGGTGGCGGCGGCGCCCGCGCCCTCCGGGGGCACCAGCCAGCCGGTGCCGGTCACCGGCGGCTCCACCGCGACGCCTTCACCGCACAGCGCACCCGGCGCGATGCCCCGCCCGTACGTCTGGGTGCACGCGCTGCCCGGCACGTCCCAGCCGTCGGCCGTACCGGGCGGCACCAGGAAGCCGAGGGTGTCGCAGGCGCCGTCGTGCAGTACGGGGCCGACGCCGTCCCGCAGCCGCAGGATGTCGACGGCCTCCAGCCCTTGCCGGGCAGGCACCGTGACGAGGTCACAGGGCTGGACGGGTACGGCGGCCGCGCCACCCGGGACGGCCTGCTTGCGCAGGCCTCCGGCCTGGCCCGCGGAACCGTTGCCGCCCCTGCTCACGCCGGTCTCCCACACGGAGAACCCCTCCTCCTGCACACGCCGCAGCCTTTACACCGAATTCAACGGTCAGACGTGTCAACAGCTACGGCGGCGTAACGCTGCAAAGGATGGCAGTTCATGGCAGATCGCGCGTGAGATATCCGGTTTGTAGCCAAACTGGGCATATCGGAGCCATCGCGGCCGGTACCGTCGTCCCGCCGCACCGCCAGGAGGCGGCATCGCCACGAGATGGCACGGAGAGGGCACGGAGAGGGTCCGCCATGACGTCGCCAACAGCAGGTTCAGCGTCGTCCCGCACCGTACCCGCCCGCCCGAACACCGCTTTCCGACAGCTGCGCGGCCGGCTGTCACCAGGCGAGTTCGCGGCGGCGGTCCGACGGGCCGCCCGTGAGATCGGTGAGCAGGTCTCGTGCGACGCCCGCTATGTGGGGCGCGTCGAGTCCGGGGAGATCCGGTGTCCGAACTACGCCTACGAGCGGGTGTTCCGGCACATGTTCCCCGGGCTGACGCTGCCCGACATGGGTTTCGCGCCACGCGAGGCGGTACGCGGACGGGGGGCGCGTACGGCGGCGGTCAGCGCCGCGCCCCTGGCAACCGACACCGACCACCGCGATACCCGTATCCAGATCTGCGAGGAGAGCGACGTGCTGCGTCGCGCGTTCATCACCGGCGGCCCGGCGGCAGCCCTGGGCTTCGCCGCCCTGCACCCCGTCGAAGCCGCTGCCGCCGCCACGTGTGCCCAGGTACCCGGGCCGCGCACGCCGGCCGGCGGCCGGGTCGGTGCGGCCGAAGCCACCGCCGTCGAGCAGGCCGTACGCCATATCCGGCTGCTGGACGACCGGCACGGCGCGGAGGGCATCTACCGCCGTGCCACCCAGCCGCTGCGCGCCGCCTACGAGTTGCTGGACGCAGGCGTCCAGCGCCGCTCGGTCTCCGACCGGCTGCACTCCGGGGCGGGCGAACTCGCCATCACCGTCGGCTGGCTGGCGCACGACTCGGGCCGCTTCGACGACGCCCGCTCGCACTACGCGGAGGCGCTGGCCACCGCCCGGGTCTGCGGCGACGCGGCCCTGGAGGCGCACGCCTTCTGCAACACCGCCTTCCTCGCCCGCGACGCCGGCCGGCCGCGCGAGGCGGTGCGCGCCGCGCAGGCCGCACAGCAGGCCGCCAAGCACCTCGCCTCACCGCGGCTGCTGTCGCTGCTGGCGCTGCGGGAGGCGGGCGGCTGGGCGGGGCTGGGCGACCGCTCCGGCTGCGAGCAGGCACTGGCCCGTGCGGAGCGGCTGTTCGCGGCCGGGCAGCGGGACGGCGACCCGGAGTGGATGACGTTCTACGGCGAGGCCGAGGTGGCGGGCCTGGAGGCGCAGTGCTGGTCGGCGCTGGGCGACGCGGAGCGCGCGGCGGAGTACGCGCAGCGGGCGGTGGCCCTGCAGGACCCGCACTTCACCCGCAACATCGCGCTGTTCACCGCGGAGCTGGCCGGCGACCTCGCGGACAGCGGCGCCCCCGAGGAGGCCGCCGCGGCCGGCTCACGGGTGCTGACGCTGCTGGCGCAGGTCCACTCGGCCCGTATCCGCACGATGCTCGACCGCACGGCTCGTACGCTGCGGCCGCACCGCACGAGCGCGCCGGTCGCCGCCTTCCTGGAGCGGCATGCGGAGACGGCCTCGTCGCACGGATGAGGCCCGGCCGGGGACGGATCACCAGGCGGGCGGTCGGGCGCGGCTCGCCGCGGGCGGTCAGCCCAGGTGGCCGGTGTCGTTCCAGCGCTCGATGGCCGGCTCGCCGTAGGCCCAGCCGAGCACCGACAGGGACGTCGGCTCCAGCCGGATGCGGGCGGCGAAGGAGATGTCCAGGCCCAGCCAGCGGGCGCCCAGCGCGCGCAGGATGTGGCCGTGCGCGAAGACCAGCACATCGCGGTCGGCCGAACGCGCCCAGCCGACGACCTCGTCCGCCCGCGCGGACACCTCGGCGAGGGTCTCACCCTCCGGCACCCCGTCGCGCCAGATGAGCCAGTCCGGGCGCCCGGCCTTGATCTCGGCCGGGGTCAGGCCCTCGTACGCGCCGTAGTCGAACTCCATCAGCGCGTCCCACTCCTGCGCCCGGCCGCCGAAACCGGCCAGCTCGCAGGTCTCCTTCGCGCGCACCAGGGGGCTGGTGCGGACCTCGACGCCCGGCAGGCCGTCCCAGGGGCCGTGGTGCAGCCGCTCACCGAGGAGCTTGGCGCCGCGCCGGCCCTCGTCCAGCAGCGGGATGTCCGTACGGCCGGTGTGCCTGCCGGACAGGGACCACTCCGTCTGCCCGTGTCTGGCCAGGAATATGCGCGCTGCCATCGTCGTACCTCTCGCCGATCGCTCGGCCGGTCGTTGCTCGGTGCGGGCGACGTTGACCGCGGGGTTCCCATTCTCGCGCACGGGGTGATTTGTCCGCGGGCGGGGCGGCCGCCGGGGGCTCCCCGGGGTCCGGATCGCGGGCGGCGGCCCCGGCTGTCGGTGCCGGATGCGAGACTTCGGCGCGTGAACGTTTTCCGCGACAGCCGAACCCCTTCGGCCGCTCCCGCGGAGGGCCGGGCGGCGGCGCCCGCGGGCCCGCGGCCCGGGGCGCCCCCGCCCGGCCCGGGGCGGCTCACCGAGCTGCGCGGACCCGGCGTCCGCCCCCGCGCGCTGGACGCCCGCGCGCTCGCCGCGCTGGCCGCCAACCCGGGCTGCCGGCGCCGCGCGCTGCTGGACGGCGCGGGCGTCGACAAGGGCGCGCTGGCCCGGGCACTGGGCTCGCCCGCGGCCTACGGCCAGTCCCAGTTCGCGCTCGTACGGGGCAATGCGTTCGAGGCCCGGGTGAAGGCCGACGGCGGCACGGAGCTGCTGCGGCTCCTGCAGGAGCACCTCGCACCCGGCACCCCGCCGCCCGGTCCCGAGGAGATCGCCGTCCCCGACCTGTCCGCGGCCGGGCCCGAGGGCCGGGCGGCCCGTACGGCGCTGGCGCTGCGCGAGGCGAGTGCGGCCGGCGGCTGGGCGCTGCTGGACCATCCGCTGCTGGCCGTCGAGGTGGCCGGTGCGCCGGCCTATGTGGAGCCGGACGCGGTGGTGGTGCATCCGGACGGCGGCTGGACGGTCGTCGAGATCAAGTCCTTCCCCATGATCGACGGTTCGGCGGACGCCGCCAAGGTGGGCGCGGCCGCGCGCCAGGCGGCCGTGTATGTGCTGGCCCTGGAGCGGATCGCCGGGCAGGCCGGCGCGTACACCGGCCGCGAGGTGCGGGTGCGCGACCGGGTGCTGCTGGTGTGCCCGAAGGACTTCTCCAACCTCCCCGCGGCCGCCGCCGTCGACGTCCGCAAGCAGCTGGCCACGACCCGGCGGCAGCTGGCCCGCCTCACCCGGGTCGAGGAGATCGCCGCCGCCCTCCCGGCGGGCACGACGTTCGATCTGCGGCTGGCGGACGACGGGAAGACCGCGACCCGCCCGCCCGAGGAGCTGGCCGAGGCCGTCGAGGCGGTCGGCGCGGCCTACGCCCCCGAGTGCCTGGCCGCCTGCGAGCTGGCCTTCCACTGCCGCAAGCGGGCGCGCCAGGAGGGCGCGGTGGAGGCGCTCGGGCGCGGTGTACGGGGCGAGTTGGGCGGGCTGCGCACCATCGGGGAGGTGCTGGCGGCGGCCGGTGTCGCCGAGGTCCCCGGCCGGCCGGACGCCCCGGAGGTCCCGGACGCCTCGCATGCCCCCCACGACCCGGACGACCCGGCCGTCCTCGCCCTGCGCCGGGCGGCCGCGCTGCGTGCCGAGGCGCTGGCCGGCGCGGCCGTCCCGGCCCCCCGTGCACAGGAGCCGTCATGTCGATGATCGAGACGCTGGCCCGGATGGAGGCGGTGGCGGCGGGCCGCGCCCAGCCGCGCTGCACGGTCCGCCACCGCCATCTGTCCGAACATCCGCTGGTCCTCGTCCCGTTGACGACCGCGGGCGAGGCCGGCGCCCCGCTGGGCGCGCTGGCCGGCACGGACCGCGACAAGCCCGCGCTGCTGGTCGTCCCGCAGCCGCGCGACCGCGATCTGCGCTTCGCGTTCCTGGCCGAGCTGGCCGAGACGGTGCTGCCGTATGTGGACGGCTTCGCGGACGCCGTCGAGTGGGAGGAGCGCAAGGAGACCGACCCGGAGACCGGCAAGAAGGTCCCGGTGCAGGTCGAACTGTGCGCGGACGCACCGCAGTTGATCGTGCCGAGCGCCGCCGGCATCGAGTACGTACGGCTGCTGGGCCGCTCGATGCGGTTCCGGCGGACGGCCGAGCAGGAGCCGGAGACGCCGTATCCGGCGCCGCCGCACGTCCCGCTGCTGGGCCGCTGGCTGACGCACCTCGGCGAGCGGGCCAGGGTCCCCGGGTCGGGCCTCCTGCTGTCCATGACGGGCCTGCTGACCCGGCATTGGGCCAGCGGCCAGAGCGTGCTGGAGGACCAGCATCTGGGCGCGCTGCTGGCCTGGATCGATCCGCCGGGCGGAGGGTCCGGCCAGGAGGCGGCCGAGCGCGCGGAGTCGGCGCGGGACGCGGACGGGCAGCTGCTGTGCCCGCCGGCCGGCCCGGCCACGGACCCGGCGTTCGACAACCGGCTGCTCGCCCCCGCGATGGCCCGCTACGACGCCGGGCTGCCGGGCGCCGAGGACGAGCTCCGGGCCCTGGTGGAGAGCCAGTTGCGTCCGACCTGGGATGCCGTGTGGCACGGCATCGACCTGCTGCGCACGCTCCCGGTGGGCGCCCGGGTCGCCGACCGCTGGAAGCGCGACCGCTGGTCGTACACGGCGCACCGCGACCGGGTGCGCGCCGGGGAGCCGCCGCAGCCCAAGCGGGACGACGCGGTCACCGCCGCGCAGAAGCTGTCCGCGCGGGAGACCGCGCAGGCGCAGCTGGACGCCCAGGAGGCCCTGGACGACCCGTTGGTGATGGCGGACCGCCGGCTGGCCGGCGAGGCCTTCCTGGGCGCGGTCACCGCCGTGGAGATGGCGCTGTCCGAGGGCCGGCGCCCGATGCCGCGCCCGCTGGTCACCCTGCGGACGTCCGACCGTCCGCAGGTGTCCGCGGGCGTCAGGATCCATCGCGCCCTGGCGGACGGGAAGACCCAGCCCGCCGAGGTCGTGGCGGCCGGTGAGCCGGGCACGCTGGTGGTGCGGCTGACGGGCGGAATGGGGCGCGGCAGGACCCCGGAGCCCGGTTCGGTGCCGGAGCCGGGCGACGCGGTGTGCTGGACGCTGTTCGAGCACGCCCCGCGCGGCGGCCCGGAGCTGCCGGCCCCCGAGGACACGCCCTGGACGCACGGCGGCCCGCCGCCCGGAGCCGGGGACGCGCCGGCCGTGACCCCCGACCCCGTGACCACGGAGGATTTCCTGTGACGCGCGCCCGCCAACTGACCGGACCAGGGATCACCGCCGTATGACGGCCGCTCCGGACCCGTACGCCAGCGCCGCCCGGTCCGCCTTCGACCCCGGCGCCGCGGCCGCCGCCGCCACCGACGCGATCTTGCGCGACACCCTGCACGGCACCCGTCGCGGCGTGGTCGTCGACTCCCCGCCCGGCGCCGGAAAGTCCACCCTGGTGGTCCGCGCGGCCCGCGAACTGGCCGCCGCCGGGCGCCCGTTGATGGTCGTGGCGCAGACCAACGCCCAGGTCGACGACCTCGTCCTGCGGCTGGCCGCCAAGGACCCCGAGCTGCCGGTCGGCCGGCTGCACAGCAGCGAGCCCGGCGCGTTCGACCCGGCGCTGGCCGAGCTGCCGGCGGTCCGTACGTCCGCGAAGGCCGCCGATCTGGCCGGGATGGACATCGTCGTCTCGACGGCCGCGAAGTGGGCGTACACCAAGGTCGAGGAGCCCTGGCGGCACGCCATCGTGGACGAGGCCTACCAGATGCGGTCGGACGCGCTGCTGAGCGTGGCCGGGCTCTTCGAGCGGGCGCTGTTCGTCGGCGACCCCGGGCAGCTGGACCCGTTCAGCGTGGTCGGCGCCGAGCAGTGGGCGGGCCTCGCCTACGACCCCTCGTCGAGCGCGGTCGCCACCCTCCTGGCCCACAACCCCGGTCTGCCCCAGCACCGTCTGCCCGTCTCCTGGCGGCTGCCCGCCTCGGCCGCGCCGCTGGTCTCGGACGCGTTCTACCCCTTCACCCCGTTCCGCAGCGGCACCGGCCACGGCGACCGCCGGCTGGCGTTCGGCGTGCCCGGCGACGGCTCGGGCGTGGACCGCGTCCTGGACGAGGCCGCCGGCTCCGGCTGGGGCCTGCTGGAGCTCCCGGCCCGCCATACGCCGCGTACGGACCCGGAGGCGGTGCGCGCGGTGGCGCTGGTGGTGCGGCGGCTGCTGGACCGCGGCGGCGCGGCGACCAGCGAGCTCTCCGCCGATCCGGTGCCGCTGACGGCGGACCGGATCGCGGTCGGCACGGCCCATCGCGACCAGGCCGCGGCGGTCCGCGCCGCGCTGGCCGACCTGGGCGTCGCCGAGGTGACGGTGGACACCGCCAACCGCCTCCAGGGCCGCGAATTCGATGTCACGGTCGTCCTGCACCCGCTCTCCGGCCGGCCCGACGCCACCGCCTTCCATCTGGAGACCGGCCGGCTGTGCGTGCTCGCCTCCCGGCACCGCCACGCCTGCATCGTGGTCTGCCGCGCCGGCGTCGCCGACCTCCTGGACGAGCACCCCTCGACCGAGCCGGTCAGCCTGGGCGTCACGGTCAGGTTCCCGGACGGCTGGGAGGCCCATCACTCCGTACTGGCGCATCTGAACGAACATCGCGTCGTCTGGCGCCCGTAGCGCCCGCGGCGCCCGTCCAAGGGGCCCGGGGTTTCCGGCCCCCTTGCGCGGGGCGGGACAATGGAATGCGGCACACGATCTGGAGGTAGGTACATGTCCGAGCCGCGACCGGCTCCCGACCCACGCGGTACGGCGCCGGGACCACGGCGCATGAGGCCCGCGCAGTTGCTCTTCGAGCCCCCCGAGGCCGTCGCCGACCCCGAGCACTTCTTCGACCTGGAGTCGATGGAGGACCCGCGCGAGCTGCTCGGCCGCGCCACGGAGCTGGCGCTGGCCTTCCGCGCCGCGGCCGACCGGGCCACGGAGTTCCAGGCGCTGGCCGCGGCCCAGCTGGCCGACCCCAGCAGGTTCGACCGGATGCCGCTGGCCGTGCTGGCCGAGCAGGCGGAGTGGACCGAGGACTATGCGCGCAAGATGGTCGAGTTCGGCCGCAGCCTGATGCGGAGCGGCAGCACCCTGCCGGGCGACATGGACTGAGCGCACCGGTCGCGCCGCGCGACGATCCCTCCCCCGTCCCGCAACGGCACGGGAGCCCCTCTCCCCTCTTCTCCCCCTCCTGACGGCTCATGGTCCATGACCATGAGCCGCTGGCATATGCGAGCGCGCAAGATACCCGGTCACGCACCGTCCTGTCCTGGTTTCCGCCAATCAGCCAAGTCGCTATGCGTCGCATCGGTAGACCTGACCGCATGAGTGACTGGCTGCCCGAGACTCCCCGCGCCCTGGACTTCCCCACCACCGCGTACGTCACCCTCGCGGGCGCCGACTGGCTCGCCTCCGCCAGCCCTCATCCGGACGAGATGCACGCGCTGTGGGGCCGGCAGCCGGCCGCGCCCAGCGTGCTGCCGTGCGGCACCGCCTTCGACGTGATCAACGCTCCGGCGCTCTTCGGGCGGCGCATGGTGGACCGCTTATGGTCCGACGGCCCCGGCTCGGGTCCGGTGGCCGCGCACCGCGGCCGGATCCTGCTGTTCGCCGCGCCGGGCACCGCCCAGCGGCTGCCCGCGCTGCTCGTCTGGGAGGAGTGGGCCGCCGCCGTCCCGCCGCTGCTGTGCCACGGCAGCGGCGACGCGGTGACCATTCCCCCGCTGCATCCCCGCCCCGGCCCGGCCGGTGATCGTCCGGTCGACCCCGCGAGCCCCGCCGCCTCCCGCTGGCTGGTCGCCCCCGACGTCTGCGACCCCTGGCTGCCCGGGCCCGACGTGCTGCTGTGGGCCTGTGTCCGCGCGGCCCGCTCGGCGGCCGGGACGGGGCGGGAAGCCGCAGCTCAGGGCCCTGTTTCGGCGCTGATGCCGGGCTGAGAGAAACCGATTTTTGCCCTCCCCGGACAGGATGCTAATGTTTTCCCCGTCAGCAGGCGCCGCTAGCTCAGTTGGTTAGAGCAGCTGACTCTTAATCAGCGGGTCCGGGGTTCGAGTCCCTGGCGGCGCACAGACAGTCGAAGGCCCTCACTCCGGTGAGGGCCTTCGTCGTTGTTCCGCGCACACCACCGACACCGGGGCCTCAGCCGCGCCGCCCGACCTTCACCGCCCAGTCCCCGTCGCTCGACCGGCCCGCGACCTGGACGCGTACGCCGTCCTCGACGTCGTCCAGGCTCTCCCCCACGCCCAGCGGCGCGTCCGCGAGCGGCGGGTAGACGGAGGTGCCCCAGCAGGCCGAGGTGCCGGGGTGCCCGTCGAGGACGTGCACGGGGCCCGATCCGGAGGGGGTCTCGCTGCGTACGCGGTAGACCAGGACGCCCTCGGTGCACACGCCGTGGTCGTTGCCCACGGCTCCGCGCGCCTCGATGACCAGCGCGCTGTCCGGCCCCGTACGGACCACCAGGAGCCGCGGCCGGCGCTGGCTGCGGGGCTCCCTGGGGGCGGACAGGGTCCGCAGCGAGTGCATGGTCGGCCCGGTCAGATCGGCGCAGTCAACCTGGTTGTCGGCGATCCAGCCGAGCTTCCACTTGTGCCAGGCGAAGGGGTCGGGCGCCAGCCCGAACTGGCTGCCCATGAGGTCCCAGTCACCCACATAGGTGTCCCAGTCACCCTTGCCGTCCTGCGGTCGGTGGTAAAGGTCCGGCAGATCGAAGACGTGCCCGGTCTCGTGGGCGAGGACATTGCGGTCCGGCGGGCTCTGCTCGAAGACGGTGACGAAGCGGTGCAGGTCACGGTCGTCGGCGTGCATCGGCTGTTCGAGATTGACGACTTTGGTGGCGTCCGAATCGACGCCGGGTGCGTCCGGATCGGCGACGAAATAGACCACCTCGTAGCGGCCGAAGTCCACCGAAGGGTCCGCGGCGGCGACCGCGTCGCGCAGGTAGGCCGCGCGCCGGGCGGCGTCCCAGTCGCGCTGTATCCCGTACGCGACCGACGGGCGCGGCATCTTCACCCAGGCGTGGTGCACATGCGGGCGCAGCCGGAACTTCCCGTAGGAGGCCCGGGCGAAGAAGGCGGAGGTGGCGGGGAAGTAGTCGCGGGACAGCTTGCGCGGGGCGGCGGACGGCCGGGAGTCCGGGAAGGAGAGGTAGATCATGACGGCGTCGAGCGGGCGGTCCGGGCGCGTGTAGGAGCCGTTCCAGCTGTCAACACCCTCGGAATGGTGCGCGTCGGTGCGCCCGAGCGCGCAGGAGAGGGCGGCCTCGGAAGCGGTGGCGGGTCCGGCGACGATGGAGGTGGCGATCAGCGCGCTCAGAGACGTGATGACGGCCCCGACACGCCGCAGGCGGCGGTCCCCCCCGTCGGGCGTCAGGGCGCGCGGCACATATACCTCCAGGGACGGATTCGCGGACCTCATCTACCCTGCGGCGATTTAATGCTATTCGTCCTGTTTCGGAGGCCCAGAAGAGTGACCGGCGCGTCTCCACTGGTCCGTAACGGAAAGTCACAAACGACCAAGGGGGCAATCGGTGCGAACAGAGCCGGGCAGAAATGGCTGAAGTTCCGTCATGGGCACCGAGCATCACGGCTGCGTCGCTGGATAGGCCGTTGCGCCAGCCTCTATGATCGCCACACTTTCCAGCGCGAGAAGCACCCTCCACCACGAGACAAGCGCCATGCGGGAGCGAGCAGTGAGCGGACACCCCGACGGAACGGGCCGCACATCCGGAGCGACGCTGCCCTCGGTGACGGAACGTAACGGAACAACCAAAGAATCCGCCGACACCCGGCACACCCCCACCAGCCGCTGCGACGACACCGCCGCCTCGCTCGGCGACTACCGCGCCGCCTTCTACGCCGGGCGGCTGGCGATGGCGGTGCTCAACCGGGACGGGCTGGTCCTCGCGGCCAACCCCGCCTTCGGCGAACTGGTCGGCACCGACCCGGACCAGCTGGTCGCCGCCACCGCCGCGGACCTCACCGACCTGGGCGCCGACCCACGGGTGTGGACCGCCTACCGCGAGGTGCTGTGCGGCCGCAGCGACCGGCTGCGATGTACCCGCCGCCTCAAACACCCCGAAGGGCACTCCGTCTGGGTGGAGGTGACCGTCGAGCCGCTCACCCCGGATCCGCTCAGCGGCGAGGAGCGGATGCTGCTGTCGGTGGCGGACATCAGCGACCGGCACGATCTGCTGGCCCGGCTGCGGCATCTGCAGATGCACGACCCGGTCACCCGGCTGCCCAACCGCGCGCTGTTCTTCGAGCGGCTCTCCGCCGCGCTGGACACGGCGTCCTTCGAGCCGACCGGCACCGGGCGGATCGGGCTGTGCTACCTCGACCTAGACGGCTTCAAGGCCGTCAACGACACCCTGGGGCACCGCGTCGGCGACCGGCTGCTGAGCGCGGTGGCGCAGCGGCTGATGCGCTGCGCGGAGAGCGCGGACGACCGCGGGACGGGCCGCGGCGGGCATCTGGTGGCCCGGCTCGGCGGCGACGAGTTCGCTCTTCTGGTGGAGGATTCCACCGGCACCGACCAGCTGGCCGAACTCGCCCAGTGCGTGCTGGACGCGCTGCAGCGCCCGTTCGACCTGGCCGGGCAGCGGCTGTCGGTGTCGGCGAGCATCGGCGTCGTGGAGCGGACCGCCACCGGCACCACCGCGACCGGCCTGATGCAGGCCGCGGACACCACGCTGTACTGGGCCAAGGAGGACGGCAAGGCCCGCTGGACGCTCTTCGACCCGGAGCGCAATGCGCACCGGATGACCCGCCAGGCGCTCTCCAGCACGCTCCGCCCGGCCGTCGACCGGGGCGAGTTCACCCTGGAGTACCAGCCGCTGGTCGGGCTGGGCGACGGCCGGGCGCAGGGCGTGGAGGCGCTGGTGCGCTGGCGGCATCCGCAGTTCGGGACGCTGGCGCCGAATCGGTTCATCGCACTGGCGGAGGAGAACGGCGCCATCGTCGAGCTGGGCCGGTGGGTCCTGGAACGGGCCTGCCACCAGGCGCGCGCCTGGCAGCTGGCGCACCCCGAGGGCCAGCCGCTGTTCGTCAGCGTCAATGTGGCCGTGCGTCAGGTGTGGGACTCCGACCTGGTCGCGGACGTGGCCGGGATCCTCGCCGAGACCGGGCTGCCGCCGGAGCTGCTGCAGCTGGAGCTGACCGAGTCGGCGGTCATGGGCTCGGCCGGCCGCCCGCTCCAGGCCCTGCAGGCCCTGAGCGACATGGGCGTACGCATCGCCATCGACGACTTCGGCACCGGCTACTCCAACCTCGCCTACCTCAGCCGCCTCCCGGTCTCCGTACTGAAGCTGGACGGCTCCTTCGTCCGCGGCTTCCGCTCCCAGGAGCACCCCAACCCGGCGGACGAGATGATCGTCGAGGCGCTGGTGGCGCTGGCGCACCGGCTGGGCCTCACGGTCACCGCCGAGTGCGTGGAGAGCGCGGAGCAGGCGGAACGCCTGCGGAGGATCGGCTGCGACACGGGGCAGGGGTGGCTGTACAGCCGGCCGGTGGCGCCGGAGCGGGTGGCTGCTTTCATTCCCACGTAGTCGTTACGGTCGTTGTCGATTCCGCCGGACCCTGACGGTGGGGGTTGCGCGCCGTGGCGGCGGGATTCTTTTCGCCGGTGGGGGCGGAACTCTGTTCCGCCCCCACCGGCAAGAACTTGCCCGCCGCCACGGCGATCAGCCCCCGCGCCGAGGGTCCGGCGGAATGGCCAACGCCCCCGGCCACCACGTCCGGCGCCTACATCCCATACGCGTCCGCGATCAGGTCGTACGAGCGCAGCCGTGCCTCCCCGCTGTGGGCGTTGGACGTGATCATCAGCTCGTCGGCGCCGGTGCGCTTGGCGAGGTCGTCGAGGCCCTGGCGGACCGCGTCGGGGGTGCCGTGCACGACGTTGCCGAGCCAGCTGTCGACGAAGCCGCGCTCCAACTCGTTGAAGCGGTAGGCCTCGGCCTCCTCCGGGCTGGGGATCAGCCCGGGGCGGCCGGTGCGCAGCCGGACCATGGACAGCGCGCCGGTCATCACCTGGCGGCGGGCCTCGCGCTCCTCCTCGGCGGCCAGCGCCGAGACCCCGATCAGGGCGTACGGCTCCGAGAGCGCCTCGGAGGGGCGGAAGGCGGCGCGGTAGAGGTCGAGCGCGGGGAGGGTGTTGGCCGCGGAGAAGTGGTGCGCGAAGGCGAACGGCAGGCCGAGGGTGCCGGCGAGGCGGGCGCTGAAGCCCGAGGAGCCCAGCAGCCACAGCGGCGGCCGGTGGGGGGACTGGACACCGCCGGGCGAGGTGGCCTGGACCGGGCCGGGGACCGCGTGGATCTTGGCGTACGGATGCCCGTCGGGGAAGGAGTCGTCCAGGAAGCGGGTCAACTCGGCGAGCTGCTGCGGGAACTCCTCCGCGCCCTCATGGAGACGCTCGGTGCGGCGGAGCGCGGCGGCGGTGGCGCCGTCCGTGCCCGGCGCGCGGCCCAGGCCCAGGTCGATCCGGCCGGGGGCCATCGCCTCCAGCGTGCCGAACTGCTCGGCGATGACCAGCGGGGCGTGGTTGGGCAGCATGACGCCGCCGGAGCCGAGCCGGATCCGCTCGGTGTGCGCGGCGAGGTGGGCGAGCAGTACGGCGGGTGAGGAGGAGGCGACGCCGGGCATGGAGTGGTGCTCGGCGACCCAGTAGCGATGGAAGCCGCGGCGTTCGGCCGTACGGGCGATGTCGACGGCGGTGCGCACCGCGCCGGAGGCGGTGTTGCCCGCGCCCACCGTCACCAGGTCGAGGACGGACAGCGGAACCGGGGCGCTCCCCCGGGCGGTGGCCCGTATGCCGTCGCCGCCGTCGCGGATCGCCCCGGGTCCGCCCCGGGTCTCGTCTTCGCCGCTCACAGTGCGGGTCCTCCTCGCTTGGTGCCGGGTGTGCGAGGAGGACAACCGGAGAGGTTCTCCACTTATTCCCGGGGCTGCCCGGGCCTTTGCCGGGCTTTCCGGTGCGGTTCCGCCCGGCCGGTTCCTCCTGGCCGGTTCCGCCCGGCCGGTTCCCTCCCGGGCCGGTCCGCCGCGGCCGGCTACCCGTGCGCCGTCCGCGAGAACAGCGTCCCCAGCGCCGGACAGGAGACCGTCCGGTCCAGCAGCCGCAGCCCCTCCCACACCGTCACCTGATTGGCGGTGAGCACCGGCTTGCCGAGCTCCGCTTCGAGGGCGGGCAGATGCGCGGCGGTGTGCAGGGCGGTGTCGGGCAGCAGTACGGCCTCGGCGTCCGGATGGTCCCCGGCGCGGGCGAGCGCGAGCACCTCCTCCCGGCCCCAGGTGCCGACCTCGGCGGCGGTGATGATGCCGCTGCCGCAGGTGGCGACGACGTCCGTACCGGCGGACTTCAAGAAGGCGTGGAAGTACTCGGCGACGTCGGCCGGGTAGGTGGCGGCGATCGCGACCCGCTGGACACCGAGCGCCTGTACGGCGTGCGCGAAGGCGAAGGACGTACTGGAGGCGGGCAGGCCGGCGGTGGCGGACAGCTCCCTGACCTGAACGCGCGCGCCCTCCCAGCCGAAGACGAAGCTGGCGCTCGTACAGGCCCAGACGACGGCCTGGGCGCCGCGCTCCTTGAGTTCCGCGACGCCGGCCGCCAGCCGGGCGGCGGAGCCCATCTCCAGCAGCGCGTCGACCCGGTGGGCGTCCTCGCCGATGTCGGTGTGCACGAGCGGCAGGCGGACCGCGCCGCCCAGGATCGTCTCCAGGCGCGGGTAGTCGTCCTCGGCGGAGTGGCCGGGGTAGAGGAAGCCGACCGATGCCATGCGGTTCTCCCTTGCGTGTACGGCTGCGGGTGCCGGGGGGGGTTCAGGGGTGCGGTGGTGTTCTCGGGTGGTGCGGGGCCCTCGGGGAGGAGCGCTGCCGGCGGTGCGGTCGGCGACGCCGGCAGCGTCCGGTGCGGGGGCCCGTTCCGGACCGGCCTCAGACCGGGGGCAGGGGGCCGGGATCCTCGGGTGGGCAGTACGGCGGATCGACGCCTTCCACCACCTCTGTCTCGGGGGGCGCGGGCGGTCCGGCGAAGGCGGCCTCGGGGGTCGCCCGTGGTGCCCCCTCTCCCGGTACGGCCGGCTCGGACCCGGTCATCGCGGCCGGGCCGCGGCGCGCCACCGGATCGAGCAGCGCCTGGTACGGACCCACCGCCGGCACGCCGATGGCGCGCAGCGCGGCCCACATGGTCACCTGATTGGCGGACAGCACCGGCATCCGCAGCTCGGCCTCCAGCTGCGGGATGACGTCGTAGGTGGGCAGGTTCGTACAGCTGATGAAGAGGGCGTCGGCGGCGCCGACCACGGCCGCGCGGGCCATGTCGACGACGTCGCGGTAGGGCACCTTCCAGATGTGCCGGGTCAGTCCGAGGTAGGCGCGGCCGGTGACCGTGATGCCCGCCTCGCCGAGATAGTCCTCCAGGGAGTCGGTGACCGATTTGGTGTAGGGCGTGACCACGGCGATGCGTCGCGCGTCGATCTCGCGCAGCGCTTCGATGAGTGCGCCCGAGGTGGTGAGGGAGGGAACCTCCCCCGCCTGGGCCATGGCGGCGCACATGGCCCGCTCGCCCGCCACACCGCCGACGAAGCTGCCGGAGGTGCAGGCATAGCAGATGACCTGCGGTGATACCGCGCACAGCGCCTGGACGGCGGCGTCCAGTGTTTCGTGCTCGCTGACCAGGCGGGCCAGGTCGAGGCTGACCTCGACGGGCACGAACGGTGTTCGGGTGAGGTGGAGGGACACATCGTCGGGCACCCAGCGCCACAGCTCGCGGTCGAGCGCGAAGTCAAAAGGGGCGACAACGCCCACACCGAGCTGAGGCTGGGGGCCACCCAGAAAGGAGACGTCCATTGAAGGCCCCTAGAAAACGAAGGGCTGATGGCCAGGCCAGTGGCCGGGGATGAGGTGCAGCCGGAGCAAGCCGGGACGTCGGGACAGATGCCGTTGTTGACACGGTAGATACGACTTCTTAGCGTGGTCAATCCTCGCATCTCAGGCATCTGTCGGCGCCCCGTTTCAGTGAAAGGGGCTCACGTTTCAGAACGGTTTCTGGCCTATGTCCGAAAGCACCGGAAGCACCGTCCTCGTACTGGGTTCCGACCCGCCGCCCAAGCTCGACCGGCTGGCTGGCCGGGCCCGGGTGATCTTCACCGACGAGTCCTCGCTGGCCGACCGACTCCCCACCGCCGACGTGCTGTTGGCCTGGGACTTCACCTCCGACGCGATCCGCCGGGCCTGGCCGGAGGCGGGCCCCCGACCACGGTGGGTGCACACCGCGAGCGCGGGCGTGGACCAGCTGCTGTGCCCGGCGCTGATCGCCGACGACACCGTCGTCACCAACGCCCGGGGGGTCTTCGAGCAGCCGATCGCCGAGTACGTCGCCGGCCTGGTGATCGCCATGGCCAAGGACTTCTACGGCAGTTGGGAGCTCCAGCGGCAGCGGCGCTGGCAGCACCGCGAGACGCTGCGGCTGGCCGGCACCCGCGCGGTCGTGGTGGGCTCCGGGCCGATCGGCCGGGCCATCGGCACCACCCTCCTGGCACTGGGTGTCAAGGTCGATCTGGTCGGGCGGCGGGAGCGGACCGGCGATCCGCAATTCGGCCTCGTACACGCGAGTGACGCGCTGAACGGCCTGCTGCCCCACGCGGATTGGGTGGTCTGCGCCGCGCCCCTGACGGACGCCACCCGCGGCCTGTTCGACAAGGCGGCGTTCTCCCGGATGCCGCCGCGGGCGCGGTTCCTCAACGTCGGACGCGGCCCGCTGGTCGTCGAGGACGACCTGGTCGCGGCGCTGCGCGACCGGCGGATCGCGGCGGCGGCGCTGGACGTCTTCGAGCACGAGCCGCTGGCGGCGGACAGCTCGCTGTGGGATGTACCGCATCTGATCGTCTCGCCCCACATGAGCGGCGACACGCTGGGCTGGCGGGACGCGCTGGCCGAGCAGTTCCAGGACAACTTCGACCGGTGGTCGGCCGGCGAGCCGCTGCAGCCGCAGCGGATAGGGCGTGCCCTCCAGCGAGACGTCCAGCGTGCCGCCGGAGCCGGCGGCGGCGGAGAGCCGGATGGTGCGGACGCC
>NZ_JBSFYC010000043.1:0-68368 GCF_053595675.1 Streptomyces sp. NPDC002446
GAGCGGTCGACCTTGGACGGGTCCTTGCCGGAGAAGGCGCCGCCGCCGTGGCGGGCCATACCGCCGTAGGTGTCGATGATGATCTTGCGGCCGGTCAGGCCGGCGTCACCCATCGGGCCGCCGATCTCGAAGCGGCCGGTCGGGTTGACCAGCAGGCGGTAGCCCTCGGTGTCCAGCTTGATGCCGTCCTCGACGAGCTGGTTGAGGACGTGCTCGACGACGAACTCGCGGATGTCCGGCGCGAGCAGCGAGTCGAGGTCGATGTCGCTGGCGTGCTGCGAGGAGACCACGACGGTGTCGAGGCGGACAGCCTTGTGGCCGTCGTACTCGATGGTGACCTGGGTCTTGCCGTCGGGGCGCAGGTAGGGGATGGTCCCGTTCTTGCGCACCTCGGACAGACGGCGGGAGAGCCGGTGCGCCAGGTTGATCGGGAGCGGCATCAGCTCGGGCGTCTCGTCGCAGGCGTACCCGAACATCAGGCCCTGGTCGCCCGCGCCCTGCCGGTCCAGCTCGTCGTCATCGCCCTCGACGCGGTTCTCGTACGCGGTGTCGACACCCTGGGCGATGTCCGGGGACTGCGCGCCGATCGAGACCGAGACGCCGCAGGAAGCGCCGTCGAAGCCCTTCTTGGACGAGTCATAACCGATGTCCAGGATCTTGTTGCGGACGAGGTTGGGGATGTCGGCGTACGCCTTGGTCGTCACCTCGCCGGCCACATGGACCAGGCCGGTGGTGATCAGCGTCTCGACGGCGACCCGGGAGGTCGGGTCCTCCTTGAGGAGCGCGTCGAGGATGGTGTCGCTGATCTGGTCAGCGATCTTGTCGGGGTGGCCCTCGGTGACGGACTCCGAGGTGAACAGGCGGCGGGACACATCGCTCCCTGGGGTTGCAGCGGCTGCTGGCTGATCATTGGCGGAAGGGCCGAGAGCTGCGCTCGGCCCGATCCACTCGCCAGTTTATCGGTCGTATGTGGCGTTCGGGCACGCGGTCTCGATTTATGGACCCCCCGTGACCTGGGACACCACGCCTCACGGTAGGACGATCACCTTGAGAATGAGTCCGGTCAAGAGGACACGCCGCTTTTTGTGGGGCCGGTGGGGTGACTGGGGGGCGCATATCGGCCGTACGGGCGCGCTCAGGCCCGGGACGCGGCCAGGCGGGGGGACACCAGATCCCAGACCGTGTCGGCCAGGACTTCCTTGGGGCCGTACGGAACCGGGGTCTCGGTGCCGTCGGCGGCCAGGACGACCGCCTCGTTCTCCGCCGAGCCGAAGGCCTTGTGCTCGCCCACCTCATTGACGACCAGCAGGTCACAGCCCTTGCGGGCGAGCTTGGCGCGGCCGTTGGCGAGCACGTCGTCGGTCTCGGCCGCGAAACCCACGACGATCTGCCCGGGACGGGCGCGGTCGGCGGAGAGCTCGGCGAGGATGTCCGGATTCCGGACCAGGGTGACGGGTTCCGGCTCCCGGCCCTCGATCTTCTTGATCTTGCCGGTGGTGTAGACGGCGGGACGGAAGTCGGCGACGGCCGCGGCCATGACGACCGCGTCGGCGTCCGCCGCGGCCTTCACTGCGGCCTCCCTGAGCTGGCGGGCGGTGCCGACACGGACCACGTCCACCCCGGCGGGGTCGGGCAGCTCGGTGTTGGCCGCGACGAGCGTGACCCGGGCGCCGCGGGCCGCCGCGGTGCCGGCCAGCGCGTAGCCCTGCTTGCCGGAGGAGCGGTTGCCCAGGTAGCGGACGGGGTCCAGCGGCTCGCGGGTGCCGCCGGCGGTGACCACGACATGGCGGCCCGCGAGGTCCTGTACGGAGGCGCCCTGTGCGCCGCTTCTCCGCAGGACGTGGCGGCAGAGGTCGAAGATCTCCACGGGGTCGGGGAAGCGGCCCTTGCCGGTGTCGACGCCGGTCAGCCGGCCGACCGCGGGCTCGATGACGAGCGCGCCGCGGCGGCGCAGCGTGGCGACGTTCTCCTGCGTGGCGGGGTGCTCCCACATCTCGGTGTGCATCGCCGGGGCGAACACCACCGGACAGCGCGCGGTGAGCAGGGTGTTGGTCAGCAGGTCGTCGGCGAGGCCGTGGGCGGCCTTGGCCAGCATGTCCGCGGTGGCGGGGGCGACCACGACCAGGTCGGCGGTCTGGCCGATGCGGACGTGCGGAACCTCGTGGACGGACTCCCAGACCTCGGTGGAGGCCGGGTTGCCGGACAGCGCCGCCCAGGTGGCCTCGCCGACGAAGTGCAGCGCCGAGGCGGTGGGCACCACCCGTACGTCGTGCCCGGACTCGGTCAGCCGCCGCAGCAGCTCACAGGCCTTGTAGGCGGCGATGCCGCCGCTGACGCCCAGGACGACCCTGGGCCGCTCCCGCTCCCGCTTGTCCATCGCTTCGCCGCTCCCCGGGCTCTGGTCCGTAAGGTCTGTATGCCCTATGACACACCAAGGGCCCGACGGTCACACCGCCGGGCCCTTGGTGAAGTGCTGCTGCTTACTGAGCGGGGCCCTCGATGGCCTCGGACGTCAGCAGACCCGCGTTGATCTCGCGCAGCGCGATCGAGAGGGGCTTCTCGTGGACGTGCGTGTCGACCAGCGGGCCGACGTACTCCAGCAGGCCCTCGCCGAGCTGGGAGTAGTACGCGTTGATCTGGCGCGCGCGCTTGGCGGCGTAGATCACGAGGCTGTACTTCGAGTCGGTGGCCTCGAGAAGCTCATCAATGGGCGGGTTGATGATGCCCTCGGGTGCGGTGATGGAAGAGGACACTCTCTACCTTCCGAAAGGGGATGAAGCCTGGGTGTCACGCGCCGGTGTGTCGTACGACACGGCGCAAAAATCTCGGTCGGTCCGGGGCCGGTGAAGCTCCGCGGCGTCAGCCGCTGGTGTTCCGCTCCCCGGATCGATGCAGCATCAAGGCTAGCAGCTCACGGCTCACGTCCTCGACGGAGGTGTTGACGAGCGTCACATCGAACTCCTTCTCCGCTGCCAGCTCGATCCTGGCGGCCTCCAGACGGCGCTCGATCACCTCGGGCGCCTCGGTGCCCCGGCCGGTGAGCCGGCGGACCAGCTCGTCCCAGCTCGGCGGGGCCAGGAAGACCAGGTGGGCCTCCGCCATGGACTCGCGGACCTGACGGGCGCCCTGCAGGTCGATCTCCAGCAGGACCGGCTCGCCGGACTCCAGGCGGTCGAGCACCGCCTTGCGGGGGGTGCCGTAGCGGTTGCCCGCGAACTCCGCCCATTCGAGCAGCTCGCCGTTGGCGATGAGCTTGTCGAATTCCTCGTCGTCGACGAAGAAGTACTGGACGCCGTGCTGCTCCCCGGGCCGCGGCTTGCGGGTGGTGGCCGATACCGAGAGCCAGACCTCGGGGTGGACCTTGCGCATATGCGCGACGACCGTGCTCTTGCCGACCCCGGAGGGGCCGGAGAGCACGGTCAGTCGCGGTTGTCTGGCCGGGGGTACGGGGGTCGTCCCCCGGGAGACTGCAGAACTCATGCAGCGATTATTCCAGCTTCCCGGTGATGCCGGAAAATTCAGGAAGCGGTGCTGCCGAACTCGCGCTCCAGCGATGCGATCTGGTTGGAGCCAAGACCCCGGACACGGCGGCTCTCGGAGATCCCGAGCCGCTCCATGATCTGCTTGGCGCGGACCTTGCCGACGCCCGGCAGGGACTCAAGGAGGGCGGAGACCTTCATCTTGCCGATGACGTCGTTCTCCTGGCCCTGCTTGATGACCTCATGGAGGGATGCACCGGAGTGCTTGAGCCGATTCTTGACCTCGGCGCGCTCCCGGCGAGCCGCGGCGGCCTTCTCGAGCGCGGCTGCGCGCTGTTCAGGGGTAAGGGGCGGAAGAGCCACGCCTACGTCACCTCGGATGTCGAACTGTCGGATACGGACCGGTGTGGAACCTAGTCGCCCCGCACCTGCGGAGCAACGAGCAACGCGCTTACGTGCAGTGCTCTCGACGGAGACTAGCGGCCAAGCGCGCTGGAGTCAGCGAGAACAGACGAAAAGTCCTGGTCAGACTCTGCTGACCAGGACATTTCGGGACCAAAGTCCCCGTCGAAAGGCACCTAGGCGAGCGCGGTACGCACTTCGTCGGCGAATCGGCCGGCCGCCGCGCGCAGCGCCGCGGTGTCCGGGCCGTGCCGCAGCACCCCCCGGCTGACGCTCGGGACGACGTTGCGTACGGCGTCCCCGAAGACGGTCGGGAGGTCAGCGGGGGTGGCACCCTGTGCGCCGATGCCCGGAGCCAGCAGCGGGCCGTTGATCGACAGGTCGAACGAGGAGAGATCGCCGAGCGTCGCGCCGACCACCGCGCCGAAGGAGCCCAGCGGCTCGGCGCCGGCGTTCTCGGCGGCGAGGTGGCCGAGCATGGTCGCCGCGATGCTGCGCCCGTCCTCGCGCACCGCCCGCTGGACCTCCGCGCCCTCCGGGTTGGAGGTCAGGGCGAGGACGAAGAGCCCGCAGCCGTTCTCCCGCGCCAGGTCGGCGGCCGGCTTCAGCGAGCCGTAACCGAGGTACGGGGAGACCGTCAGGGCGTCCGAGAACAGCGGCGAGTCCGGGCGCAGGAAGGTCTCGGCGTACGCCGCCATGGTCGAGCCGATGTCGCCGCGCTTGGCGTCCATCAGGACCAGGGCGCCGCGCTCGCGCGCCTCGACGACGGCGGTCTCCAGGACGGCCAGGCCGCGCGAGCCGAAGCGCTCGAAGAACGCCGCCTGCGGCTTGAAGACCGCGACCTGCTCGCCGAGCGCCTCCACGACGGTGCGGGTGAAGCGGGCCAGGCCCGCGACGTCGTCGTTCAGGCCCCAGTCGGCCAGCAGGGAGGCGTGCGGGTCGATGCCGACGCAGAGCGGGCCGCGCTCGTCCATGGCGCGGCGCAGACGCGCGCCGAAAGGCTCCAGGGTCATGCTGCGGTCACCTTCCTGTGCTCGGCGCCGACCGCGTCGGCGAGGGTGGCGTACGGGCTGTTGCGCAGCCGGGCCGCCAGCCCCTTGTGGAGGGCGCGGCACCAGAACGGGCCCTCGTAGATGAACGCGCTGTAGCCCTGGACCAGCGTGGCGCCGGCGAGGATGCGCTGCCAGACGTCCTCGGCGGTCTCGATGCCGCCGACGCCGACGAGGGTGACCTGGTCGCCGACACGGGCGTAGAGGCGGCGCAGCACCTCCAGGGAGCGCTCCTTGACGGGCGCGCCGGACAGGCCGCCGGTCTCGGCGGTCAGCTCCGGGGCGGAGACCAGGCCGAGGCCCTCACGGGCGATGGTGGTGTTGGTGGCGATGATCCCGTCCAGGCCCAGCTCGACGGCGAGGTCGGCGACCGCGTCGACGTCCGCGTCCGCGAGGTCCGGGGCGATCTTGACCAGCAGCGGGACCCGGCGGTCGGTGACCGTGCGGTCGGCAGCCTCGCGTACGGCGGTCAGCAGCGGACGCAGGTGGTCGACGGCCTGGAGGTTGCGCAGCCCCGGGGTGTTCGGGGAGGAGACGTTGACGACCAGGTAGTCGGCGTGGCGGGCGAGCCGCTCGGTGGAGGTGACGTAGTCGGCGGTGGCCTCGGCCTCCGGGACGATCTTGGTCTTGCCGATGTTGACGCCGACGGTGGTGCGGAAGACCGGGTTGCGGGCCGCCAGGCGCGCCGCCACGGAGGCGGAGCCGTCGTTGTTGAAGCCCATGCGGTTGATCAGCGCGCGGTCCGGTACGAGCCGGAAGAGGCGCTTCTTGGGGTTGCCGGGCTGCGGCTGGGCGGTGACCGTGCCGATCTCGACGTGGTCGAAGCCGAGCATGGCCATCCCGTCGATGGCGACGGCGTTCTTGTCGAAGCCGGCGGCCAGCCCGAAGGGGCCGTGCATCCGGCGGCCCAGGGCCTCGGTGCGCAGCTCCTTGTAGCGGGGGGCGAGGACGGCGGCGATGAAGGTGCGCAGGACGGGGATGCGCACGGCGTACCGGATCCAGCGGAACGCCAGGTGGTGGGCCTGCTCCGGATCCATTCGCTTGAAGATCAGGTTGAAGAAGAGGCGGTACATGGTGCGGCAGGTGCCTTCCACAGGTGGGGGCGAGGGGGCTCGGAGGGGCTCATGAAGAGGGGGACACGGTGACCGTGTCCCCCTCGTGCGCCCTACTCCTCGCGGGCGGCGATGAGATGTTCCGCGTGTTCCTGGAGGGAACGCACGCCCACATCGCCGCGGGACATCGCCTCGATGCCCTGTACGGCCGCGGCCAGCGCCTGGACCGTGGTCAGGCAGGGGATGCCGCGGGCGACGGAGGCGGTCCGGATGTCGTAGCCGTCCAGGCGGCCGCCGGTGCCGTACGGGGTGTTGACGATCAGGTCGACCTGGCCGTCGTGGATCAGCTGGACGATGGTCTTCTCGCCGTTCGGGCCCTCGCCCTCGGACTGCTTGCGCACCACGGTGGCGTTGATGCCGTTGCGGCGCAGCACCTCGGCGGTGCCGGAGGTGGCGAGCAGCTCGAAGCCGTGCGCGACCAGCTCGCGCGCCGGGAAGATCATCGAGCGCTTGTCGCGGTTGGCGACGGACACGAAGGCGCGGCCCTTGGTGGGCAGCGCCCCGTAGGCGCCGGTCTGGGACTTGGCGTACGCCGTGCCGAAGACCGAGTCGATGCCCATGACCTCGCCGGTGGAGCGCATCTCGGGGCCGAGGACGGTGTCCACACCGCGGCCCGAGGCGTCGCGGAACCGCGACCAGGGCATGACGGCTTCCTTGACCGAGATCGGCGCGTCCAGCGGCAGGGTGCCGCCGTCGCCGGCCTTGGGCAGCATGCCCTCGGCGCGCAGCTCGGCGATGGTGGCGCCCAGCGAGATCCGGGCGGCGGCCTTGGCCAGCGGCACGGCGGTGGCCTTCGAGGTGAAGGGCACCGTACGGGAGGCACGCGGGTTGGCCTCCAGGACGTAGAGGATGTCGCCGGCCATCGCGAACTGGATGTTGATCAGGCCGCGGACGCCCACGCCCTTGGCGATCGCCTCCGTCGACGCCCGCAGCCGCTTGATGTCGAAGCCGCCGAGGGTGATCGGGGGCAGCGCGCAGGCGGAGTCGCCGGAGTGGATGCCGGCCTCCTCGATGTGCTCCATGACGCCGCCGAGGTAGAGCTCGTGGCCGTCGTAGAGCGCGTCGACGTCGATCTCTATGGCGTCGTCGAGGAAGCGGTCGATGAGGACCGGGTGCTCGGAGATCAGCCCCGCGTGCCGCTCCAGGTACCCGCCGAGCGAGGGCTCGTCGTAGACGATCTCCATGCCGCGGCCGCCGAGCACGTAGGACGGGCGGACCATGACCGGGTAGCCGATCTCGGCGGCGATCCGCTTCGCCTCGTCGAAGGAGAAGGCGGTGCCGTACTTGGGGGCGGGCAGACCGGCGTCGGTCAGCACCCGGCCGAAGGCGCCGCGCTCCTCGGCGAGGTCGATCGCCTCGGGCGAGGTGCCGACGATCGGCACGCCGTTGTCCTTGAGCGCCTGCGCCAGGCCCAGCGGGGTCTGCCCGCCGAGCTGGACGACGACGCCGGCGACCGGGCCCGCCTGGGTCTCGGCGTGCACGATCTCCAGTACGTCCTCGAGCGTCAGCGGCTCGAAGTACAGGCGGTCGGAGGTGTCGTAGTCCGTCGAGACGGTCTCCGGGTTGCAGTTGACCATCACGGTCTCGTAGCCGGCCTCGCTGAGCGCGAAGGAGGCGTGGACGCAGGAGTAGTCGAACTCGATGCCCTGGCCGATGCGGTTGGGGCCGGAGCCGAGGATGATCACGGCCGGCTTCTCGCGCGGCGCGACCTCGGTCTCCTCGTCGTAGGAGGAGTAGAAGTACGGGGTCTTCGCGGCGAACTCGGCGGCGCAGGTGTCGACCGTCTTGTAGACGGGGCGGACGCCGAGGGCGTGCCGGACCTCGCGCACGACGTCCTCGCGCAGACCGCGGATCGCCGCGATCTGGGCGTCGGAGAAGCCATGGCGCTTTGCGTCCGCAAGGATCTCGGGGCCGAGCTTGTCCGCGGCGGCGATCTCGTCGGCGATCTCCTTGACCAGGAAGAGCTGGTCGACGAACCAGGGGTCGATCTTCGTGGCGTCGAAGACCTCCTGCGGGGTGGCGCCGGCCCGGATCGCGGCCATGACGGTGTTGATCCGGCCGTCGGTCGGGACCTGGGCGAGCTCCAGCAGCTCCGCCTTCGCGCCCGGAGCGGTCACGAAGTCGAACTGGCTGCCCTTCTTCTCCAGCGAGCGCAGCGCCTTCTGCAGCGCCTCGGGGAAGTTGCGGCCGATCGCCATCGCCTCGCCGACCGACTTCATGGTCGTGGTCAGCGTGGCGTCGGCGGCCGGGAACTTCTCGAAGGCGAAGCGCGGCACCTTGACGACGACGTAGTCGAGAGTCGGCTCGAAGGACGCCGGGGTCTTCTCGGTGATGTCGTTGGGGATCTCGTCGAGGGTGTAGCCGACGGCGAGCCGGGCGGCGATCTTCGCGATCGGGAAGCCGGTGGCCTTGGAGGCCAGCGCCGAGGAGCGCGAGACGCGCGGGTTCATCTCGATGACGATGACCCGGCCGTCGACGGGGTTGACCGCGAACTGGATGTTGCAGCCGCCGGTGTCGACACCGACCTCGCGGATCACCGCGATGCCGATGTCGCGCAGGATCTGGTACTCGCGGTCGGTGAGCGTCATCGCCGGCGCGACGGTGATCGAGTCGCCGGTGTGGACGCCCATCGGGTCGAAGTTCTCGATGGAGCAGACGACCACGACGTTGTCGTTCCTGTCGCGCATCAGCTCCAGCTCGTACTCCTTCCAGCCGAGGATGGACTCCTCCAGGAGCACCTCGGTGGTCGGGGAGAGCGTGAGGCCCTGGCCGGCGATGCGGCGCAGCTCCTCCTCGTTGTGGGCGAAGCCGGAGCCGGCGCCGCCCATGGTGAAGGAGGGGCGGACGACGACGGGGTAGCCGCCGAGCTCGTCGACGCCCTTGAGGACGTCGTCCATGGAGTGGCAGATGACCGAGCGGGCGGACTCGCCGTGGCCGATCTTGGCGTTGACGGCCTCGACGACCTCCTTGAACAGGTCGCGGTCCTCGCCCTTGTTGATCGCCTCGACGTTGGCGCCGATCAGCTCGACGCCGTACTTGTCGAGGGTGCCGGCCTCGTGCAGCGAGATGGCCGTGTTCAGGGCCGTCTGACCGCCGAGGGTCGGCAGGAGCGCGTCCGGGCGCTCCTTGGCAATGATCTTCTCGACGAACTCCGGGGTGATCGGCTCGACATAGGTGGCGTCGGCGATCTCCGGGTCGGTCATGATCGTCGCGGGGTTGGAGTTCACCAGGATGACGCGCAGGCCCTCGGACTTGAGGACCCGGCAGGCCTGGGTACCGGAGTAGTCGAACTCGGCGGCCTGGCCGATGACGATCGGGCCGGAGCCGATGACCAGGACGGACTGGATATCGGTGCGCTTAGGCACGCTGGCCCTCCATGAGCTGTACGAAGCGGTCGAAGAGGTACGCGGCGTCGTGCGGGCCCGCGGCCGCTTCGGGGTGGTACTGGACGGAGAAGGCGGGCTGGTCGAGCAGCTGCAGCCCCTCCACGACGTTGTCGTTCAGGCAGACGTGGGAGACCTCGGCACGCCCGTAGGGGGTGTCGGAGACCTTGTCGAGCGGCGCGTCGACGGCGAACCCGTGGTTGTGCGCGGTGACCTCGACCTTGCCGGTCGTACGGTCCTGCACCGGCTGGTTGATGCCACGGTGCCCGTACTTGAGCTTGTAGGTGCCGAAGCCCAGCGCGCGGCCCAGGATCTGGTTGCCGAAGCAGATGCCGAACAGCGGGGTCTTCCTGGAGAGCACCTCGCGCATGACGGACACGGGGTGGTCGGCGGTGGCCGGGTCACCCGGGCCGTTGGAGAAGAACACGCCGTCCGGGTCGACCGCGTAGACGTCCTCGGCGGTGGCGGTCGCGGGCAGGACGTGCACCTCGATGCCGCGCTCGGCCATGCGGTGCGGGGTCATGCCCTTGATGCCCAGGTCGATGGCGGCGACGGTGAACTTCTTCGTACCGATCGCCGGGACGACGTACGCCTCCTTGGTGGCGACCTGGGTGGAGAGGTCGGCGCCCTGCATCTCGGGGGCCTGGCGCACCTTGGCCAGCATGACGCCCGCGTCGGGCAGGGCCTCGCCGGAGAAGATGCCGACCCGCATCGCACCGCGCTCGCGCAGGTGACGGGTGAGCGCGCGGGTGTCGATGCCGCTGATGCCGACGACGCCCTGGGCGACCAGCTCCTCGTCCAGGGAGCGCACCGAGCGCCAGTTGGACGGGACACGGGCGGGGTCGCGGACGACGTAGCCGGCGACCCAGATCCGCTGCGACTCGGGGTCCTCGTCGTTCACACCGGTGTTGCCGATGTGCGGCGCGGTCATGACGACGACCTGCCGGTGGTACGAGGGGTCGGTCAGCGTCTCCTGATAGCCGGTCATGCCGGTGGAGAACACCGCTTCGCCGAAGGTCTCCCCCACGGCCCCGTAGGCACGGCCGCGGAAGGTGCGGCCGTCCTCCAGGACGAGTACGGCGGGGATCTTGGCGGTCCCCCTGGTGGAGGTCGTCATCGTGCGCCTTCCGTTTCGGTGTGCTCGGTGGTGGTGGTGCTCAGTGCGTTGACGGCCGCGACCCAGGCGGCGTGCTCGGCCGCCCGGTCGGAGCGGAACCCGGAGTCGATCTCCCGGTCCCCGTGCCGCCAGGTGACGATCAGCAGGCCGCCCTCGGTGAGGACCTTGCCGGCGATGCCCTTGTCGAGGCGGGCGCCGCGCAGTGCGGCGGCCGGCACGAAGAAGTCCGCGGCGCCCGGCCGTACGACGTCCAGGCCCTGGTCGGTCAGCGTCAGCTCGGCGCGGCTGCGGGTGCCCAGGCCGCGCGCGACGATCCGGTCGAGCCACTGCCCGGCGGTGGTGGAGCCGTGGTAGCGGCCGCTGAGCGTCAGGCGCGGTTCTCCGGGCTCGTCGGGGGTGCCGGGCAGCTCGGGCAGATCGCCCTGGAGCGTGCCGCGCCACTTCCAGCCCTGCCGCATCAGCCAGTAGACGAAGACCACGAAGACCAGCAGGCCGACGACCCAGCCGATCCGTGCGGCCCAGTCGGTGACCGGCGCGGACTTCTGCGCTTCGGCCAGATGGATGAGTGGAGGAGTCACGCCAGCTTCCCGTCGACGACCGTTGCGCGGCCCCGCAGGAAGGTGTGGGTGACACGCCCCGGCAGCTCACGCCCCTCGTAGGGGGTGTTGCGGCTGCGCGAGGCGAAGCCCGCGGGGTCCACCTCTCCACGGTAAGCGGAATCGACCAGCGTGAGGTTGGCCGGCTCACCGGCCGAGACGGGGCGGCCGTGGCCCTTGGCCTGACCGATCCGCGCGGGCGCGAAGGACATCCGGTCCGCGACGTCCGCCCAGGTCAGCAGGCCGGTCTCGACCATGGTCCGCTGCACGACCGACAGCGCGGTCTCCAGGCCCACCATGCCCATGGCGGCCGCGGCCCACTCGCAGTCCTTGTCCTCGTGCGGGTGCGGGGCGTGGTCGGTGGCGACGATGTCGATCGTGCCGTCGGCGAGCGCCTCGCGCAGGGCCATGACGTCGCGCTCGGTGCGCAGCGGCGGGTTGACCTTGTAGACGGGGTTGTACGTCCGCACCATCTCGTCGGTCAGCAGCAGGTGGTGCGGGGTGACCTCGGCCGTCACGTCGATGCCGCGGGACTTGGCCCAGCGCACGATCTCGACGGAGCCGGCGGTCGACAGGTGGCAGATGTGCACCCGCGAGCCCACGTGGTCGGCGAGCAGCACATCGCGGGCGATGATCGACTCCTCGGCGACGGCCGGCCAGCCGCCGAGCCCCAGCTCCGCCGAGACGATGCCCTCGTTCATCTGGGCGCCCTCGGTGAGCCGCGGCTCCTGGGCGTGCTGCGCGACGACGCCGCCGAAGGCCTTCACGTACTCCAGCGCCCGGCGCATGATCACGGCGTCGTGGACGCACTTGCCGTCGTCGGAGAAGACGGTGACGCCGGCGGCGGACTCGTGCATGGCGCCCAGTTCGGCGAGCTTTTGGCCCTCCAGGCCCACGGTGACGGCACCGATGGGCTGCACATCGCAGTAGCCGTGCTCCTGGCCGAGCCGGTAGACCTGCTCGACAACGCCGGCGGTGTCGGCGACGGGGAAGGTGTTGGCCATGGCGAACACGGCGGTGTAGCCACCGGAGGCAGCCGCCCGGGTACCGGTCAGAACGGTCTCGGAGTCCTCACGGCCCGGCTCACGCAGATGGGTGTGCAGGTCAACCAGGCCCGGCAGCAGGATCTTGCCGTCGGCCTCGATGACGTCGGCGCCCTCGGCGGACAGCCCGGTGCCGACGGCCTCGATGGTCTCCCCGTCGATCAGTACGTCCTGCGGCTCCCCGCCGAGGACCTTCGCACCGCGGATAAGGATCTTGCTCATGGTTCTTACTTCTCCTCGGTACGGGGGTGGGTGACGGCGGGCTCGTTGCCGCCCAGGAGCAGGTACAGGACGGCCATGCGGATGGATACCCCGTTGGCCACCTGCTCGATGACCGTGCAGCGGTCGGAGTCGGCGACCTCGGCGGTGATCTCCATGCCGCGGACCATCGGGCCGGGGTGCATCACGATGGCGTGCTCGGGCATCCGCGCCATCCGGTCGCCGTCCAGGCCGTAGCGGCGCGAGTACTCGCGCTCGGTCGGGAAGAAGGCGGCGTTCATGCGCTCGCGCTGCACCCGCAGCATCATCACGGCGTCGGACTTCGGCAGCACCCGGTCGAGGTCGTACGACACCTCGCACGGCCAGGTCTCGACGCCGACCGGCACCAGGGTGGGCGGGGCGACGAGGGTGACCTCGGCGCCGAGGGTGTGCAGGAGGTCGACGTTCGAGCGCGCGACCCGGCTGTGGAGCACGTCGCCGACCAGGGTGATGCGCTGCCCGCCGAGGTCCTGCCCCAGCCCGGCGTCCGGGCCGATGAGCCGCCGCCGCATGGTGAAGGCGTCGAGCAGGGCCTGGGTGGGGTGCTGATGCGTGCCGTCACCGGCGTTGATGACGGGGGCGTCGATCCAGCCGGAGGTGGCGAGCCGGTAGGGCGCGCCGGAGGCGCTGTGCCGGATGACGACGGCGTCGACGCCCATCGCCTCCAGGGTCTGGGCGGTGTCCTTGAGGGACTCGCCCTTGGAGACGCTGGACCCCTTGGCGGCGAAGTTGATCACGTCCGCGGAGAGCCGCTTCTCGGCCGCCTCGAAGGAGATCCGGGTACGGGTCGAGTCCTCGAAGAAGAGGTTGCAGATCGTACGGCCGCGCAGGGTGGGGAGCTTCTTGATCGGCCGGTCCGCGACCCGGGCCATCTCCTCGGCGGTGTCGAGGATCAGGACGGCGTCGTCGCGGGTGAGGTCGGCGGCCGAGATGAGGTGACGCTTCATCCGGTTTTCTCCGTGGGTGAAGGAGGTGTACGGGGATGCCCGTCGAGCGGGCATGCCTGGGGCCCCGGGGGCACCGGGTCCGTGCGCGGTGCGCTAGCGCTCGCCGGCCGGGGTGGTCTCGCGGGCCTCGCGGACACCGAGCAGTACGGCGTCCCGGCCGTCCTCCTCGGTGAGCTGGACCTTGACCGCCTCCCGCAGCGACGTGGGGAGGTTCTTGCCCACATAGTCGGCACGGATCGGCAGTTCGCGGTGACCGCGGTCGACGAGGACCGCGAGCTGTACGGCGCGCGGCCGGCCGATGTCGCCCAGCGCGTCCAGCGCGGCGCGGATCGTGCGGCCGGAGAACAGGACGTCGTCGACGAGCAGGACGAGCCGGCCCTCGATGCCGTCGGTGGGGATGTCCGTGCGGGCGAGCGTGCGGGCGGGGCCCAGGCGCAGGTCGTCGCGGTACATCGTGATGTCGAGCGAGCCGACCGGGATCGTGCGGCCGGTGATCTCCTCGAGCTTGGCGGCCAGCCGCCGGGCGAGGAAGACTCCGCGGGTGGGGATGCCCAGCAGCACCACATCGTCCGCGCCCTTGGCGCGCTCGACGATCTCGTGGGCGATACGGGTCAGCATGCGCGCGATGTCCGGGCCTTCGAGCACCGGTCGCGCCGGAAGCTGGACCTCCGCGTCAGAACTGTTTGCGTCCATACGAAACGGACCTCCTTCTCCGCCTCACGGGACGGACCTTAAAGGACGTCGGAATAACGCAGTCAGGTTAGCAGGAGCCCCTTCAGGACCCGCCGGCACCCCTGACGGGTGATGGTCTGGCCCATTCCGCTTGACGAAGTCAGATTACGCTGCGTAACCTCACAGTGAGTTACCAGCCGCGCGGCGGAGCCGCATGTCGATACAGCCGTCTGGGGATCCTTATGTCCAGCGAATACGCCAAACAGCTCGGGGCCAAGCTCCGCGCCATCCGTACCCAGCAGGGCCTCTCCCTCCACGGCGTCGAGGAGAAGTCCCAGGGCCGCTGGAAGGCCGTGGTAGTGGGTTCGTACGAGCGCGGCGACCGTGCCGTGACCGTGCAGCGCCTCGCCGAACTGGCGGACTTCTACGGCGTTCCGGTGCAGGAACTCCTTCCGGGCACGACACCGGGCGGGGCGGCCGAGCCGCCGCCGAAGCTGGTGCTCGACCTGGAGCGTCTTGCCCATGTCCCGCAGGAGAAGGCCGGCCCGCTGCAGCGCTACGCCGCCACGATCCAGAGCCAGCGCGGTGACTACAACGGCAAGGTGCTCTCGATCCGCCAGGACGACCTGCGCACCCTCGCCGTGATCTACGACCAGTCGCCCTCGGTGCTGACCGAGCAGTTGATCAGCTGGGGCGTGCTGGACTCCGACGCCCGCCGCGCGGTCACGCACGAGGAGATCTGACCAAGCGCGACAGCTGAAGAAACGTACCGCCGCCCCGGCCATCCGGGGCGGCGGTTTTTTGTCTGCCGTCGTCTGCCGTCCTACGGACGGGCCCCGGAAGCGACGCAGGAGGCGCTGCCAAGCGCCGCCAAGCCACCGGAAGGGGCTCAGACGGCGCTGCCAGGCGCTGCCAAGCCACCGGAAGGGGCTCAGAAGGCGCCCTGCGGGCACGCGAAGGGCCCGGAGCGGCAATCCCCGCTCCGGGCCCGTTCGCACGCTCTGTCGAGCGCCTGCCGCGTCTCTACTGCGCCTCGCGGCGCAGGCTCGGCTTCAGCTCCTTGAGCCGGCCGAGGAGGCCGTTGACGAAGGCCGGGGAGTCGTCCGTGGAGAACTCCTTGGCGAGCTGCACGGCTTCGTCGATCGCCACCGCGTCCGGCGTGTCGTCCACCCAGAGCAGTTCGTAGGCCCCGAGCCGGAGGATCGAGCGGTCGGCCGCCGGCATCCGGTCCAGGTCCCAGTCGACCGCATAGGTGGAGATCAGCTCGTCGATGCGGGCGATGTGGTCCGCGTACCCCTCGACCAACTGCAGGGTGTACTCGTTCACCGGCGGCTGCCGGGGGTCGGTCCGGGCGTGACGCATCCAGTCCGCGAGCACGGACTGCACGTCGGCGCCGCGCTGATCGGCCTCGAAGAGGATCTGGAAGGCGCGCTTGCGGGCCTTGCTGCGGGCAGCCACGGTTAGCTGTTCACCCGGCCGAGGTAGTCGCCCGAGCGGGTGTCGACCTTGATCTTCTCACCGGTCGTGATGAAGAGCGGCACCTGGATCTCGTAGCCGGTCTCCAGCGTGGCGGGCTTGGTGCCACCGGTGGAGCGGTCGCCCTGGACGCCCGGCTCGGTCTCCTTGATGACCAGCTCGACGGCGGCCGGCAGCTCGACGTAGAGCACCGAACCCTCGTGCTGCGCGACAACCGCCTCGAAGCCCTCCAGGAGGAAGTTCGCGGCGTCGCCGACGGCCTTGCGGTCGACGTGGATCTGGTCGTAGGTGTCCATGTCCATGAAGACGAAGTAGTCGCCGTCCATGTACGAGAACTGCATCCCGCGCTTGTCGACGGTGGCCGTCTCGACCTTCACGCCGGCGTTGAAGGTCTTGTCCACCACCTTGCCGGAGAGCACGTTCTTGAGCTTGGTGCGGACGAAGGCCGGGCCCTTGCCGGGCTTGACGTGCTGGAACTCGACGACGGACCAGAGCTGGCCGCCTTCGAGCTTGAGCACCATGCCGTTCTTGAGGTCGTTCGTGGATGCCACGGTTGCGGAATCTCCTGGACTGCAGGTGGTGGGACCCGGGAGCAGCACCCAGTGAGCCGCTGCGGCTCACAGTGCGAGCAGCTCCTTGGTCGTGATCGTGAGTAGCTCGGGCCCGCCGTCCGCCTCAGGACGGACGACGAGTGTGTCGTCGATGCGGACACCCCCACGGCCCGGGATGTGAACCCCCGGCTCGACGGTGACCGGCACGCAAGCGTCCAGTTTACCCATGGCGGCCGGGGACAACTGAGGGTCCTCGTCGATTTCGAGTCCCACGCCGTGGCCGGTCCACGGCCCGAGCCGCTCGCCGTACCCCGCGGCGTCCAGCACATGGCGGGTCACCCGGTCCACCTCGCGGCACTCCACACCCGGCGCCAGCGCCTCGCGTCCGGCCCTCTGGGCTGCGAAAACGAGATCGTACAGCTCGATCTGCCAGTCCGAGGGCGAGGTGCCGATGACGAAGGTCCGGCCGACCTCGCTGCGGTAGCCGCGGTAGTTCGCGCCCAGGCCGACGCTGAGGAAGTCACCCTCCTCGACCCGCCGGTCGGTGGGCAGATGCCGGGCGCGGCCGGAGTTCGGACCGGTCGCGACGGAGGTGGGGAAGGCCGGGCCGTCCGCGCCGTGGTCGACCAAGCGGCGCTCCAGTTCGAGCGCGAGATGCCGTTCGGTGCGGCCGACCAGGATCGATTCGAGCAGCTCGCCCAGGGCCTGGTCGGCGATCTCACCGGCGATCCGCAGACAGGCGATCTCGTCGTCGTCCTTGACCAGCCGCTGCGCCTCGACCGCGCACCCCATGTCGGTCAGCCGCATCCGGGGCGCGACCTGGGACAGCGCCCGGTGCCGGGAGACGGTGAGGTGGTGCTCCTCGACGGCCAGGGTGTCCGCGCCGGCCTTCGCCGCCAGATCGGCGCCGGCCACGACCGGGTCGCCACCCCGGGTGGGCAGCACCGACACCCGTACGTCATCGACCGGCCGGCCCTCGGACGGATCGCCGCTGAGCGGTCTGCCGCACAGCAGCACCTCGTCGCCCGGCCCCAGCAGCAGGGCGGCGCCCGGAGGCGCGCAGCCGGTGAGGTAGCGGACGTTGGCGGGGCGCGAGATCAGTGCGGCGGCACTTCCGGTTGCCGCGCAGCGGTCGCGCAGCCGCGTGCGTCGGGCCGCGTACAACTCGGACATATCACGAGCGTACGGCGGCTCTCCCGAGGCGGCCGGTCGAGCGCGGCCGCCCGGGGGACGGGGGCGCTCCACGACGACGCGCCCCGTTCACCAGCTGGGCGGGCTGGCGATGGAGCGGGCGACGACGTCGTCCAGCACGCGGACCGTGGTGGCGACGTCGTGCTGGGAGTTGTCGATGATCGGCAGCCCGGAGCCGTACCAGCCGGCCATCCGGCCATGGATCCTGGCGACCTCCTCGTCGGAGAGGCGGCGGTTGCCGGTGCGCCGGGCGTTGCGCTCCAGAACGATCTCCAGGCCGGGCAGCAGCACGATCGGCAGCAGGCCGGGGCCCACATGGCGCTTCCAGCCGCCGAGGCCGACGACCGGGCGGTCGGGGAAGACGGCGTCGTCGAGGATGCAGGAGATGCCGTTGGCGAGGAAGTTGCGGGCCGCGAAGCCGCAGGTGCGGCGGGCGAGGCGGTACTGCGCCTCGGAGTGGTCGTTCCAGCCGGACTGCGGGTCGGCGAAACCGGCCCGGACCCACTCGCGGACGTCGTCGAGGCTGATGTGCGCGGTCGGCACCCGGCGGGTGTCGGCCCAGTGGCGCGCGACGCTGGTCTTGCCGGCTCCGGCCGGGCCGATGAGCAGCACCGCGACGGCCGCCTGGGAGGCGTCGGGCGCGGCGGTGTCCGCGGGCGGGCTGGGCACCGGCACCGGGGCGCCCGCGGGCAGCCGGACATGGCCGGTGAGGTCGGTGGTGCTGTGCCCGGTGGGCGGGGCCTGCTGCGGTGCGGGCCCGTGCCAGCCCTGCTGCGGGGCGGGCTGCTGCGCGGGCGGGGGCGGGGCTGCGGGGACCGGCGGCGGGGCCGAGGGGGCCGGCGGTGAGGTGGGCGGGGCGGGCCGTCCCGGGTTGGGCGTCCAGTGCATGGCAGCCCCGGGTCCTGATGCCGGCCCGTGGGGCGGCAGCGGAGCCCCCACTGCGTACTGCATCCGGTGGCTCTCCGTCTCGTGCGGTCGACGTGGTGCGGTACTCCCCCGGCTACCGCTGGGCGGTGCCCGGCACCGGGTCGGCTGCCCGGTGCGGTGTGCGGTAACCCACCGGCCCCAGGGGGCCGTTGTGCCCCGCGGCTGTCGGCGTGGGTGGTGCTGATGCGAACGGTACCCTCCCGGCACCGGCCGGGCAGGGTCCCGCCCCCCGGCGCGCACCGTCGGAACGACCGGGGGCGGGGCCGAAGTGCCCCTGGTGGTACGTCAGTTGGCCATTTCCTCGGCCAGCGCGCGGAGCGCGAGGCGGTACGAGCCGAGACCGAATCCGGCGACGGTGCCGCTGGCGACGGCCGCGATGACCGAATTGTGGCGGAACTGTTCGCGCGCGTACGGGTTCGAGATGTGCACCTCGATGAGCGGGGCGGTGCGCTGGGCGGCCGCGTCCCGCATTCCGTACGAATAGTGCGTAAAGGCACCCGGGTTGATGACGACCGGGATCGATCCGTCCGCGGCCTCGTGCAGCCAGCGGATCATCTCGCCCTCGTCGTTGGTCTCCCGGACCTCGGCCGCGAAGCCCAGCTCCTTGCCGAGCCGGGTGCACTCCTCGACCAGCCCGGCGTAGGAGGTGGAACCGTAGACATCGGGCTCGCGGGAGCCCAGCCGGCCGAGGTTGGGGCCGTTGAGGACCAGCACCTTGCGGACCGTGGCACTCATGCCGGAACCTCGCTTCGCTCGGCCTCGCGCGCCACGCACCTCTTCACGATGCGCTCACCACGCCCGCTCATGACGCGATCTCGGCGTGGGCGGCCAGCAGCATCGCCGGGTCGGGGCCTTCCAGGACCGTGGGCTTGGCGAGGCCGTCCAGGACGATGAAGCGCAGGCGGTCGCCGCGGGTCTTCTTGTCGACCTTCATCGTCTCCAGGAGCTTGGGCCACTGGTCACCGCGGTAGGTCAGGGGCAGGCCGACGGAGGCCAGGACGGTGCGGTGGCGGTCGGCGGTGGCGTCGTCGAGACGGCCGGCGATCCGGCCGAGTTCGGCGGCGAAGACCATGCCGACGGAGACCGCCGCGCCGTGCCGCCAGTTGTAGCGCTCGTTCTTCTCGATGGCGTGGGCCAGGGTGTGGCCGTAGTTGAGGATCTCGCGCAGACCCGACTCCTTGAGGTCGGCGGAGACCACCTCGGCCTTGACCCGGATCGCCCGCTCGATCAGCTCCGCGGTGTGCGCACCGTCCGGACGCCTGGCCGCCTCCGGGTCGGATTCGATCAGGTCGAGGATGGCGGGGTCGGCGATGAAGCCGGCCTTGATGACCTCGGCGAGACCGGAGACGTAGTCGTGGACGGGGAGGGTGTCGAGGGCGGCGAGGTCGCACAGCACGCCGGCCGGCGGGTGGAAGGCGCCGACGAGGTTCTTGCCCTCGGCGGTGTTGATGCCGGTCTTGCCGCCGACCGCGGCGTCCACCATGCCCAGCACGGTGGTCGGCACGGCGACCCAGCGCACCCCGCGCAGCCATGTCGCGGCGACGAAACCGGCCAGGTCCGTGGTGGCACCGCCGCCGACGCCGACGATCACATCGCTGCGGGTGAAACCGGACTGCCCCAGCGCCTTCCAGCAGTACGCGGCGACCTCGACGGTCTTGGACTCCTCGGCGTTCGGCAGCTGGACGGCGATCGCCTCGTAGCCCTGGGCGGCCAGGTCCTCGCGCAGCGCCTCACCGGTGGCGGCCAGCGCCTCCGGGTGCAGCACCGCCACCCGCCGCACACCGGCACCGATCAGGCCCGGGAGCTCACCGAGCAGCTGCCGCCCGACGAGCACCTCGTACGGGTCGGAACCCGCCGTACCGCCGACCTGGATACGGGTGGCCTGCTCCGTCATGCCTGTTCCTCCCTGTGGCCCGCCTGCGGGGCGTCTCCCGCGACCGGCCGTAGCTCCAATGCGTCCAGGATCGCCTCGACGACCTGGCCGGGGGTGCGCTCCCCCGTGGCGATCACGGCGCGCGCGACCTCGGTGTACAGCGGGCGCCGCCGCTCCATCAGCTCGCGCCACTGCTTGCGCGGATTGACGGCGAGCAGCGGGCGGGGGGCGTCCAGGCCCACCCGCTTGACGGCGTCGGCGAGTTCGACGTCCAGGAACACCACCGGCAGCCCGGTCAGCAGCGCCCGGGTGCCCTCGTCCATGATCGCGCCGCCGCCGAGCGAGAGCACACCCGGGTGGTCGTCCAGCGCGACGCGCACCGCCTCCCGCTCCAGCCGGCGGAAGTGCGGCTCGCCCGAGTCGATGAAGATCTCGGCGATCGGCCGGCCGGCCGTGGCGACCACATCGGCATCGGTGTCCCGGTAGCCGACGCCCAGCCGCTCGGCGAGCAGCGCGCCCACCGTGGACTTACCCGCCCCCGGCGGGCCGATCAGCACGACGACCGGGCACGTCATTTGATCGCCAGGTTGTCGAGGTAGCTGCGCACATTGCGGCGGGTCTCCGGCACGCTGTCGCCGCCGAACTTCTCCACCACGGCATCGGCCAGCACCAGCGCGACCATCGCCTCGGCGACGATCCCCGCGGCCGGCACCGCGCAGACATCGGAGCGCTGGTGGTGCGCCTTGGCCGCCTCACCCGTGCTCACATCCACCGTCGCCAGCGCCCGCGGCACCGTCGCGATCGGCTTCATCGCCGCGCGGACGCGCAGCAGCTCGCCCGTCGTCAGCCCGCCCTCGGTACCACCGGAGCGGCCCGAACTGCGCCTGATGCCGTCGTCGGTGGCCACGATCTCGTCGTGCGCCTTCGAGCCGGGCACCCGGGCCAGGTCGAAACCGTCACCGACCTCGACACCCTTGATGGCCTGGATGCCCATCAACGCGGCGGCCAGCCGGGCGTCCAGACGCCGGTCCCAGTGCACATGCGAACCCAGGCCCACCGGCACCCCGTACGCCAGCACCTCGACCACACCGCCCAGCGTGTCGCCGTCCTTGTGCGCCTGGTCGATCTCCGCGACCATCGCCTTGCTCGCGTCCGCGTCCAGGCAGCGCACCGGATCCGCGTCCAGCTTCGCCACATCCGACGGCTTCGGGTACACACCGTACGGAGCCTTCGCCGCGGCCAGCTCGACCACGTGCGAGACGATCTCGATGCCCGCGGTCTCCTTCAGGAAGGAGCGGGCCACCGCGCCCAGGGCGACCCGCGCCGCCGTCTCCCGCGCCGAGGCGCGCTCCAGGATCGGCCGGGCCTCGTCGAAGCCGTACTTCTGCATACCGGCGAGGTCGGCGTGCCCGGGACGGGGGCGGGTCAGCGGCGCGTTACGCGCCAGCGCCGCCAGCTCCTCGGCGTCCACCGGGTCGGCGGCCATGACCTGCTCCCACTTGGGCCACTCGGTGTTGCCCACCATGACCGCCACCGGAGAACCCAGCGACAGGCCGTGGCGCACCCCGCCCAGGAAGGTGACCTCGTCCCGCTCGAACTTCATCCGGGCACCGCGGCCATAGCCCAGCCGGCGCCGCGCCAGCGCGTCCGCCACCAGCTCCGTGGTGATCGGGACCCCGGCCGGAAGGCCCTCCAGCGTCGCCACGAGTGCGGGGCCGTGCGACTCCCCCGCCGTCAGCCAGCGCAACCTGCTCAACGGTGCTCCTCATGTACTGCTCATCCGCGTACGTTCTCCCCCTGATCCTCCCACGTCGCGCGGGAGGGGCGGCGCCCAGTCCAGAGAACGGACCGGGCGCCGGAAGCCGGGGCCGGCCGGCGGATTCAGCGAGCGGCCAGGGCCGCCTCACCGGCCTCGCGCATCGCCGCCAGCGGGGCCGGAGCGCGTCCGGTCATCTGCTCCACCTGCAGCACCGCCTGGTGGACCAGCAGGTCGAGCCCGCCGACCACCGCGCCGCCGCGGTCGGCCCAGGCGGTGGCCAGCGCCGTCGGCCAGGGCTCGTAGAGGACGTCGAAGAGCGTGCCGGGCCGGTCGGGGACGGCCGCGGCGAGCGCGTCGGTGGTGCCCGCCGGGGTGGTGGCGATGGTCAGCGGGGCCGCGAAGGCCTCGGCGGCCTCCGCCCACGGGGCGGTGCGGACCGCGACGCCGAGCCGCTCGCCCCAGCCGCGCATCTCCTCGGCGCGCGCGTCGCTGCGGACGTACGCGGTGACCTCGCCGGTGCAGATCCGGGAGAGCGCGGCGAGCGCCGAGGAGGCGGTGGCGCCGGCTCCCAGGACGGCGGCCCGCTCGACCTGCCGCACCCCGCGCTCGCGCAGCGCGGCGAGCATGCCGGGGATGTCGGTGTTGTCGCCGACGCGGCGGCCCTCGGGGGTGAGGACGACGGTGTTCACCGCCTCCACGGAGGCCGCGGTGTCACTGATCTCGTCGAGCAGCGGGATCACCGCGCGCTTGAGCGGCATGGTCAGCGAGAGCCCCGCCCAGGTGGCGTCCAGCCGCTCCATGAACGCCGGCAGTGCCGCTTCGTCGACCTCGAAACGGTCGTACGTCCAGTCGTCCAGACCCAGCTCCGCGTATGCGGCACGGTGCAGTACCGGGGAGAGGGAATGGGCGATCGGGGAGCCGAGTACCGCGGCGCGACGTGTGGGGCTCATTGCTTGGCTTTCTCGCGTTCCTTTTCGTAGATGCGGCGGTTCTTCTCGTGCTCTTCGTTCGTCTCGGCGAACAGCGTCTTTTCCGGGTTGATCGAGACGAAGTAGTACCAGTTGCCCTTGGCCGGATTGATGGCGGACTTGAGCGCCACCTCACCGGGATTGCCGATCGGTCCCGGCGGCAGACCCTTGAACTTGTAGGTGTTGTACGGGTCGTTGAAGTTCCGCAGATTGTCGACGGACCCGGTGTCCAGAGTGCTCTGGGACCTCGCGTAGTTCACCGTCGAGTCGAAGTCGAGCAGACCGTAGGTCTCGGTGTTGTCCGGCTTGAGGCGGTTGTAGACGACGCGTGCGACCTTGAGGAAGTCGTGCTTGTACTTGCCTTCGGCCTGGGTGAGGCTGGCGACGGTGAGCAGCTGCATCGGCGAGGAGAGGTGCAGCTTCTGCGCGCTCCCCGTGAGGTCGATCTTCTCGTAGACCTGATTGGCCCGCGCCACCATCTGCTTGAGGACCGCGGCCGGCTTCGCGTTGTCGCCCACGCTGTAGGTGGACGGGTAGAGGAAGCCTTCCAGCGGGTCTTTTATCTTCGCGGAGTCATTGGCCCAGGACGGCAGGCCGAGGTTCTTGGCCTGGCTCTTGGCGACGTCCTTGGTCGTGCCCGCCTTGAGTTTGAGCTTCTTGTCGATGAGTTTGTAGACCTCGCCGGCCCGCAGTCCCTCGCGGATGGTGAGGCCGTTGCGGCTCTTGGGGTCCAGCATCAGCTCGACGGCCGCGGCGGCCGACATGTGCTTGCGCAGCGAATACGTTCCCGGCTGCAGAGTCTTGTCGCCGGCCGCCTCGCTGAAGGCGCCGGCGCTCTTGACCACGCCGTTCTTCGCGAGGATCTCTCCCATTGCCGAGATCGGCGAACCGTCCGGAATCTCGACCTGGATCTCGCCCGAGCCCTCGCCCTCGTAGTCGGGGGCCGAGCCGAAGTGCGCCATGAAGAAGTCGTAGCCGAAGTAGCCGACGGTCCCGACGGCTCCGGCGAAGACCAGGGTGACGACCAGGCAGGCGGTGCCGCTGCGGCGCTTGTTCTTCTTGTTCTTCTTGCCGCGGCGCTCGCGGCCCGAACGGCGCCCCTCGGGCGGGTCGTCGTCGTGGTCGTCGTGGCCGTCGTCGTACGAGCGGCCGTCGTCGTACGAGCGGCCGTCGTCCTCGGCGAAGAACGGGTGCTCCGGCTCGGGATCCGCGCGCCAGTCGTCACCGGCGCCGTGCGACGGCTCGTCGTATTCCGGCTCGACCCGGCCCTGCGGATGCCCCTGCTGCTGGTACTGCTGCTGTTGCTGCTGGTGCGGGGCCTGCTGCTGGTGCGCCTGCTGGGACTGCGGCTGCTGATAGGCGGCCTGATGCCCGTAGTAGTCCTGGCCCGAGTAGTCCTGGCCCGCCCCGCCGTACGGATCGGCCGGCGGCTGCTGCCCGTAGGGGTCGTACGGGTCGTACGGCAGCTGCCCGGTCTGCGACCCGTCCCAGCCCGCGTCGTAGTGCTGCTGGGGATGCTGCTGCCGGGGACCCGTGTACTGCTGGGGGGCGGAGTGCTGCGGGGCGGGTTGCTGCCCGCCCCACTGAGGCTGCTGCGCCTGGCCTCCGTAGGGACCCTGGTCTCCGTAGAGCGGGTCCTCGGGATGCCACGGTTCGGAGCCGTAGCCCCGGCCATACTCGGTCATCGATCCCCTAGAGCCGAGAGGCGGTGCGCTCCGGTCCGGCAGCGCGCTTGCTGTATCGATCCGCCTCTACTTGCACGTGCGGCTGTTCGAACCGCCGCCACATCGCGCGGCACGTTACCGTATCGCGATCAGATGACCACTTCGACGCTCTCGCCGGGAGCCTCCCCGGAGGTCCGCTCGGTCTCCAGCGCGCTCTGCAGGATGACCACCGCGGCCGCCTGGTCGACCACCGAGCGGCCCTTCTTGCTGCGCACGCCGGAGGCCCGCAGGCCCTGGGTCGCGGTGACCGTCGACATCCGCTCGTCGACCAGCCGGACCCCTACGGGTGCGATGTTCCGCGCCAGCTCCTGGGCGAAGGCCCGGACCTTGGCCGCGGCCGGCCCCTCTCCCCCACTGAGGGAGCGGGGCAGGCCGACCACGACTTCGAGCGGCTCGTACTCCTCGACGATCGCCTTGAGCCGGCGGTGCGCCGCCGGGACGTCCCGTCCCGGCACGGTCTCGACCGGGGTGGCGAGGACCCCGTCGGGGTCGCACGAGGCGACCCCGATCCGGGCGTCCCCGACATCCACGGCGATGCGCCGGCCGCGTCGCATCTCACTCACCGGCGTCAGGCCGCCTCGGCCACGAGCCGCTCCACGGCCTGGATGGCGTCCGGTACCGCGGCGGGGTTCTGGCCGCCGCCCTGGGCGACGTCCGGCTTGCCGCCGCCACCGCCGCCGAGCGTCTTGGCCGCCGTACGGACCAGCTCGCCGGCCTTGATGCCGCGCTCGCGGGCGGCCTCGTTGGTGGCGATGACCGTCACCGGACGGCCGTTGGCGACCGAGAACAGCGCCACCACGGCGGGCCGGTCACCCTGGATCCGGCCGCGGACGTCCAGGACGAGCTTGCGCAGGTCGTCGGCGGAGGTGCCGTCCGGGACCTGGCCGGCGGCCAGCGCCACCCCGCGGACGTCCTTGGCGCCCTCGGCCAGCCCGGCGGCGGCCTGCAGCACCTTCTCGGCGCGGAACCTCTCGATCTCCTTCTCGGCGTCCTTCAGCTTGGCCAGGACACCGGAGATCTTCTCCGGAAGCTCCTCCGGACGCCCCTTGACCAGCTCGGTGAGCTGGGAGACGACGGTGTGCTCACGGGCCAGGAACCGGTAGGCGTCCACGCCGACCAGTGCCTCGACACGGCGCACGCCGGAGCCGATGGAGGACTCGCCCAGCAGCTTCACCAGGCCCAGCTGGGCGGTGTTGTGGACGTGCGTGCCGCCGCACAGCTCCTTGGAGAAGTCGCCGATGGTCACCACGCGGACCCGGTCGCCGTACTTCTCGCCGAACTCGGCGATGGCGCCCTGCTTCTTGGCGTCCTCCATGCTCATGACCTCGGCGTGCACGTCCAGCTCACGGGCGAGCACGTCGTTGATCTTCTGTTCGACGTCGGTCAGGACCGAGCCGGGAACGGCGGTCGGCGAGCCGAAGTCGAAGCGGAAGCGGCCCGGGGAGTTCTCCGAACCGGCCTGGGCGGCCGTCGGGCCCAGGGCGTCGCGCAGCGCCTGGTGGGTGAGGTGGGTGGCGCTGTGGGCACGGGCGATGGCGCGCCGGCGGTTGACGTCGATGGCGGCGTACGCGGACGAGCCGAGCACCACCTCACCGACCTGGACGACGCCCTTGTGGACCGTGACACCGGGCACCGGCTGCTGGACGTCGCGGACCTCGACGACGGCGCCGGAGTCCAGCTTGATCCGGCCCTGGTCGGCGAGCTGGCCGCCGCCCTCGGCGTAGAAGGGGGTGCGGTCCAGGACGACCTCGACCTCGTCGCCCTCGTGGGCGGCGGGCGCCGGGGCGCCGTTGACCAGCAGGCCGACGACCGTGGACTCGCCCTCGGTGGCGCTGTAGCCGGTGAACTCCGTGCTGCCGGACTTGTCGGCGACCTCGCGGTAGGCGGACAGGTCGGCGTGGCCGTGCTTCTTGGACTGGGCGTCGGCCTTGGCCATCTCCCGCTGCTTCTTCATCAGCCGGCGGAAGCCATCCTCGTCCACCGAAAGGCCCTGCTCGGCGGCCATTTCGAGGGTGAGGTCGATCGGGAAGCCCCAGGTGTCGTGGAGCAGGAAGGCCTTGTCGCCGGGCAGGACCGTGGAGCCGGCGGTCTTGGTGTCCGTGACCGCGGTGTCCAGGATGTTGGTGCCGGCCTTGAGCGTCTTGAGGAAGGCGGCCTCCTCGGCGAGGGCGACCGTCTCGATCCGGCGGCGGTCCTGCAGCAGCTCGGGGTACTGCTGGCCCATGGTCTTGATGACGACGTCCAGCAGCTCGCCGACGACCGGGCCGGTGGCGCCGAGCAGGCGCATGTTGCGGATGGCGCGGCGCATGATGCGGCGCAGGACATAGCCGCGGCCCTCGTTGCCCGGGGTGACGCCGTCACCGATGAGCATCGTGGAGGTACGGATGTGGTCGGCGACCACACGCAGCGAGACGTCGGTGGCGTTCGAGGCGCCGTAGCGGACGCCGGTGAGCTCGGTGGCCTTGTCGATGACGACGCGCAGGGTGTCCGTCTCGTACATGTTGTGCACGCCCTGCAGGATCATCGCGAGGCGCTCGAGGCCGAGGCCGGTGTCGATGTTCTTGCTGGGCAGCTCGCCGAGGATCTCGAAGTCCTCCTTGCCGGTGCCCGCGCCGCGCTCGTACTGCATGAAGACCAGGTTCCAGATCTCCACGTACCGCTCGTCGTTGACGGCCGGGCCGCCCTCGACGCCGAACTCGGGGCCGCGGTCGTAGTTGATCTCGGAGCACGGGCCGCAGGGGCCCGGCACGCCCATGGACCAGTAGTTCTCCTTCATGCCCAGCCGCTGGATGCGCTCCTTGGGCACTCCGACGACCTCGTGCCAGATGCGCTCGGCCTCGTCGTCGTCGAGGTAGACGGTGATCCACAGGCGCTCGGGGTCGAGGCCGTAGCCGCCGTCGGCCTGCGAGCTGGTCAGCAGCTCCCAGGCGTGCTTGATGGCGCCTTCCTTGAAGTAGTCGCCGAAGGAGAAGTTGCCGCACATCTGGAAGAACGTGCCGTGCCGGGTGGTCTTGCCGACCTCTTCGATGTCCGGCGTACGGACGCACTTCTGGACGCTGGTGGCGGTCTTGTGCGGGGGCTTGACCTCGCCGAGGAAGTACGGCTTGAAGGGGACCATGCCCGCGTTGACGAGCAGCAGCGTCGGGTCGTCCGCGATGAGCGACGCCGACGGCACGACGGTGTGCCCGCGCTCCTCGAAGAAGCGCAGCCAGCGGCGGCGGATTTCAGCCGACTCCATCAGTGGTCCTCTTTTCCAGTCGGTCCGGTCAGACCGTTCGGTCCGGTTCTTCTCGTGGTTCGGTACTGCGGGGGGAGCACCGCGCGGCGCGGTGCGGGCAGCTCGCGCACCTCGGCCGGCTCGCTGAGCCCGAGTGCGTCGTGCAGCTGCTCTTCACGGTCCGCCATTCCGGTCCGTACGTCCAATGCAAATTGACGCAACCGGTTTCCGGTCTCGACGGCCTTCTCCGCGGCCTGCGCGGCGAGGCTGTCGGGCTGCAGCTTGCGCAGCTTTTGGTGGACCTTGTTGGTGGCCCACACCCCGGCGGCGGCGCCGGTGGTGAACCAGAATGCGCGGCGGAACATCGCTGTGATCAGTCCTTGGAGCGACGGTTGCGGCGCCCGCCGCGGCGGGCGCCGGGCAGGGTACGGCCGACGACGACGGTGCGCTTGGGCTCCGGCTCGCCCTTCTTGCCGATCGCGCGGCGCACGCCGTAGCCGAAGGCGGCCACCTTGACCAGCGGTCCGCCGAAGGCGGAGGAGACGGTCGAGGAGAGCGCGGAGGCGTTGGCGGTGACCTCCTGGACATCGGCGGCGATGGCGTCGACGCGGGCCAGCTGGGTGTGCGCGGAGCGGACGGTCGCGGAGGCGTCCGCGAGGAGCGGGACGGCCTGCTCAGACACCTCGGCCACCATCTTGGTGGTCGCCTTCAGCGTCTGCGCGAGCCTCACCAGCACCAGGGCGAGGAACGACACGAGGATCGCCCAGAAGACGGCCACGAGGATCCCGGCCACCTCTCCACCGGACACGTTGGCACCACTCTCCGACTGGTTTGGTCTGGTCTCGTCCTGCTCGGACGGCAACCTTGACCTTATCGCGCCGTGACTGTCCGTCCGTACCCCGTTCCCCGCGTCACGGGACCGGTGCGGCCCGGAGGCGGGCGCATGATTGTACGGTCCGCATCCCGCCGAGTACGCTCCGTGTGCCATGCGACGCTTCCCGCGCCCCGGGCCCTCTCCTCGTCCTTCCTCCGAGCGCCTGCGGGCGCCGGGCGGGCCGGGAAATCTCCCCGCGGAGACCGACCGCTTCATCGGCCGCGCCGACGAACTCTCCGCGCTGGCGCGGCAGCTGGAATCGGCCCGGATCGTCACCCTCACCGGTCTCGGCGGCGTCGGAAAGTCACGCCTTGCCGCCCGCGGCGCCGCGATCTTGCAGGATCGCTTCTGCGATGGGGCGTGGCTGATCGGACTGGACTCCCTGCGCAAGCCGCACCTCCTGGACCACGCCGTCGCCGAGGCGCTGGCGCCGGACGGCCGCAGCGGCCGTCCGGTGCGCACCGCGCTCGGCGACCACCTCGCGGACCGTGAGCTGCTGCTCGTCCTGGACGGCTATGACCACCTGGCCGACGCCTGCGCCGAGCTGGCCCTGGAGCTGCTGCGCCGCTCCCCCGGGCTGCGGGTGCTGGCCGCGGGCCGGCGCCCGCTCGGGATCCCGGGCGAGCACGTCCTGCCGCTGGGGCCGATGAACCCGGCCGACGCCGCCGCGCTGTTCGCCGACCGCGCCGCCGCGGTCGTCGCGGGCTTCACCGTCGAGGAGCGCGACGAGGCCGCGGTCGGCGAGCTGTGCCGACGGCTCGACGGCATTCCGCTCGCGCTGGAACTGGCCGCGGGCAGGCTGCGCGCGCTCTCCGTCGACCAGGTGCTGCACCGCCTCGACGACCGCTTCCGGCTGCTGACCGGCAGCACCCGGGGGGTCGTGCCCCGCCACCGGGCGCTGCGGACCACGATCGGCTGGAGCCATGAGCTGTGCACGCCCGCACAACGGCTGCTGTGGGCGCGGCTGTCGGTCTTCGCCGGGCAGTTCGACCTGGAGGCGGCGGAGTACGTCTGCTCGGGCCCGGAGCTGCCGTGCGAGGAACTCCTGGACGTCGTCGCCGAGTTGGTCGCCCAGTCGGTGCTCGTACGCGAGGAGACCGCGACCGGGGTGCGCTACCGGATGCTGGAGACCGTACGGGCCTACGGCGCCGGCTGGCTGGCCGCGACGCAGGACGGCGACCGGCTGCGGCGCCGGCACCGCGACTGGTACCTGGGGCTGGCGACCTGGTGCGAACTGGACTGGTTCAGCTCGCGGCAGGCCGAGATCGCCGCCCGGATCGAGGCCGAACTGCCCAATCTGCGGGTGGCGCTGGAGCAGAGCCTGGCGACCGCCGCCGATACGCATCTGGGCCAGTATCTGGCGGGCACCCTGTGGTTCTACTGGGTGGGCTGCGGCCGGCTCTCGGAGGGCCGGCACTGGCTCGACCGGGCCCTGGAGCTGGAGAGCGACCACGACGAGGCGCGGCTGAAGGCGCTGTGGGTGACCGGCCATGTCGCGGTGCTCCAGGGGGACACCGTCGGCGCGCTCGGGGCGCTGCGGGAGTGCAGCGAGAAGGCCGAACGGACCGGGAACGCCACCGCGGCCGCGTACGCGCTGCACCGCACCGGCTGCCTGGCCCTGGTCTGCGACGACCTGCCGCGTGCCGAGGAGCTGCTGCGCGGCGCGCTGGCGCGCTACCGGGAGATCGGCGAGCTCAGCGGTACGGCGCTGATGGCGCAGCTCGCGCTGGCGATGGCGGCGGCCTTCCAGGACGAGCTGGCGGACGCGGTGCGGCTGTGCGAGGAGGTGCTGGAGGTCTGCGAGGACCACGGCGAACGCTGGACGCTGGCCTCCGCGCAGTTCGTACTGGCCTACGCCGCCTGGTCCCGGGGCGACGGCGGGCGGGCCCGCGCGCTGCTGGAGGAGTCGCTGGCCATCGACCACACCCTCCACGACCTGCTGGGCGCGGTGCTGGCGATCGAGCTGCTGGCGCCGGTGATGCTCGGCGAGGGCGATGCGGAGGAGGCCGCGGTGCTGCAGGGCGCCGCGGGGCGGATCTGGCCGTCGGTGGGGCTGCCGCTGTTCGGCTCGCGCCACTTCGGCCGGCTGCACGCGCGGTGCGAGGAGCAGGCCCGGCAGCGGCTGGGCGACGGGCGCTACGAGCGGGCGCTGCGCACGGGCGGACGGCTCGATCTGGACGCGACGGTGGACCGGATCCTGCGGCGCACCGGCCGGCCTGCCGCAGCACGCCGTGCGGTGCGCCGCGCGCCCGCCACGCACGAGCCCGCCGCCTCCCCCTCCGCGAGCGGCGGGGAGACGGCGGGCCGGGACGGTGCTGCGCCTGCTGGTGCTTAGCGGGCGTAGTACTCGACGACGAGCTGCTCGTCGCAGATCACCGGGATCTCCTTGCGGTTCGGGTCCCGGTCGAGGCGGAACGCCAGAGCCTGCAGGTTGACCTCGAGGTAGCGCGGGGTCTCGCCGTCGGGGGCGTAGCCACCCTCACGCGCGACCTGGAAGGGGTGCTTCTCGCGGCTGCGCTCGCGGACCATCACGACGTCGCCGGGGCGGACGCGGAAGGACGGCTTGTCGACCTTGCGGTCGTTCACCGAGATGTGGCCGTGGACGACCATCTGACGGGCCTGGTAGATCGTGCGGGCGATGCCCGAACGCAGGACGAGCGCGTCCAGACGGCGCTCAAGCTCGATGATCAGCGCTTCGCCGGTCTTGCCTTCGACCTTCCGAGCGCGGTCGTAGGCGCGCGCCATCTGACGCTCGCTGATGTCGTACTGCGCACGCAGACGCTGCTTCTCAAGCAGCCGGACCTTGTAGTCACTGTTCTGCTTGCGGCCACGGCCGTGCTCGCCGGGCGGGTAGGGACGGGCCTCGAAGTACTTGACGGCCTTCGGCGTCAGCGCAATGCCGAGCGCGCGCGACTTCTTGACCTTGGGACGCGACTGGTTCACGTGGAACGGACCTCCGTGTAAGTTAGGTGAGGCTTACCTTAGCGCGAGGAGAACGCATGTTTCGACCTGGGATCCCCCTGCCCAGTGCTGGTCAGAGCACCGAGGCGGGTCAGCCGCGTCCCGTGGAAGACGCCCGGCAGCCGACCGCCGCCGAGCGCGTACGAACCCTCGTCGAGTCCCATGGTATGGCATCTTTGAGCGTCCCCGGTGTCGAGGATCCCGACGAGACGGGGCTCTCGGCTCCCGTCTGCCGGACCGTCACACCGGGCGGAGACGTGCTGTTGCTGGTCCCTGGGGACTCTGCGGCCGCTCGGGCGGCCGCGCACGCGCAGGATGATGATCTGTCCGCAGTGATGGAGATCACTGATGTCGCGCCCGTTTCTGTGCCCCATCGCATCCGCGGACGGGCCTGGGTGGCCGGCTGGCTGACCCCCGTGCGCAACGAGCAGCGCGCCGAGGCGGCGATGCTGCTCGCCGAGCGGCACCCCGTCGGCGAGCTGCTCGGCATCGGCGAGGCGCTCCAGCCGGACCCGGCGCCGGGGCTGTACGGGCGACCCGCCTGGATGATGCTGCGCCTGGAGGTCGGTGAGGGCGCGGTGGACGACCTGTGGGGCGCCGAGGCCGTCGAGCCGGACGACTTCGCCGACGCGGAACCCGACCCGCTGGTCGCCCACGAGGCGGAGCTGCTGCAGCATCTGCACTCCGCGCACAGCGAGCAGGTACGCGGGCTGTGCGCCCTGCTGGGCGAGCGCGGCCGGGTCTGCGGGCTGCGCGACCGGGCCGTACCCGTGGGCCTGGACCGCTTCGGGCTGCGGGTCCGTTTTGTCGGGGGGTCCGGGGGCCGTGCCGCGGGAGACCGCGGCACGGCCGCCGAGCAGCACTCCTTCGACGCCCGCTTCGACTTCCCGGAGCCCGTCCGGGACGTGGCGGAGCTGCGACGGGCGATGCATGTGCTCTTCGAGGCGGCGGCCGAATAGACCCGGGCGGCCGCTCGGCGAGGGGCCGCCGGGTCGCCCGTTCCCGGCACCGGGCTATTCGGCGGCGCCCTCGCCCGCGGCGCCGCGCAGGCGGGAGCGCACCCGCTCGGCCACATCGGCGTAGCGCGCCTCCGCGCCATGGCGGGTGGGCTCGTAGTACCGCTTGCCGTGCACCTCGTCCGGCGCGTACTGCTGGGCCGCGATGCCGCCCGGCAGGTCGTGCGGGTACTGGTAGCCCTGGCCGTGGCCGAGCTTCTGGGCGCCCTTGTAGTGGCTGTCGCGCAGGTGGGGCGGGACCGCACCGGCCCGGCCGGCCCGGACGTCCGCCAGCGCGGCGTCGATGGCCAGATAGGCGGCGTTGGACTTCGGCGCCAGGGCGAGCGCGATGGTGGCCTGGCTCAGCGTGATCCGGGCCTCGGGGAAGCCGATCATCGCCACGGCCTGGGCGGCGGCGACCGCGGTCTGCAGGGCCGACGGGTCCGCCAGGCCGATGTCCTCGCTCGCCGAGATCATCAGCCGGCGGGCGATGAACCGCGGGTCCTCGCCCGCCTCGATCATCCGCGCGAGGTAGTGCAGCGCGGCGTCGACGTCCGAGCCGCGGATGGACTTGATCAGCGCGCTGGCGACGTCGTAGTGCTGGTCGCCGTCCCGGTCGTACTTCACCGCGGCACGGTCGACGGACTCCTCCAGGGTCTGGAGGGTGATCTCCTTCTCGCCCTTGGCCAGCGCGGATCCGGCGCCTGCCTCCAGGGCCGTCAGCGCGCGCCGGGCGTCCCCGCCGGCGATGCGCAGCAGATGCGCCTCGGTGTCCTCGGGGAGGGTGACCGCGCCGGCCAGACCGCGCGCGTCGGTCAGCGCGCGCCGCAGCAGGCCGCGCAGATCGTCGTCCGTGAGCGGTTCCAGCGTCAGCAGCAGCGAACGCGACAGCAGCGGCGAGATCACCGAGAAGTACGGGTTCTCGGTCGTCGCGGCGATCAGGGTGACCCAGCGGTTCTCCACGGCCGGCAGCAGGGAGTCCTGCTGGGCCTTGCTGAAGCGGTGGATCTCGTCGAGGAAGAGGACGGTCTCCTTGCCGAAGCCGCCCGAGGCCCGCCGGGCACCGTCGATGACCGCGCGGACCTCCTTGACCCCGGCCGTGATCGCGGAGAGCTCCACAAAGCGCTTGTTCGTCGCCTGGCTGACGACATACGCCAGAGTCGTCTTGCCGATGCCGGGCGGCCCCCACAGGAACACCGACGACGGCCCCGCGGGCCCGCCGCTCCCCTCGCCCACCAGCCGCCGCAGCGGCGAGCCCGGCTTGAGCAGATGCTGCTGGCCCACGACCTCGTCGAGGGTGCGCGGACGCATCCGCACGGCGAGCGGGGACCCCGCAGGGTCCTTCTCCTGGCGGTCTTCGGCGGCGGCGGTGAACAGGTCGGGTTCCACGTCCACGAGCCTATGGCACCCCACTGACAACGCCCCGGCCGCCGTCATGGACGGGCCGGGGCGCGGGGCGGCTGGCAGCCGGGCTCAGATCAGCGTGCTCCAGTACGACCACCACTTGGTGAGGATCAGCAGGGCGATCACGCCGTACCAGAGCACCGGCACGACCCAGTGGAACTCCAGCACGGTGCGGCGCAGGCCCTCGGGGGCCGGGATGATGCCGTGCTTGAGGTTGTGCGCGGTGGTGTACCAGAACATCAGGATCGTGACGCACCAGGTCAGCGTGCACCACAGGCACAGCGCGTTGATGCTGTACAGCGACTGGGTCATCAGCCACATGCAGAAGACCGCGGCGAGCCCGGTGCCGACGTTCAGCCCGATCCAGTACCAGCGGCGGAAGCGGGCGCCGGCGAGCAGGGCCATGCCGATCGCGATGACCACGCCGAAGCCGACCAGGCCGGCAAACGGGTTCGGGAAGCCGAAGACCTCCGCCTGCTTGCTCTGCATGACGCTGCCGCAGGAGATGATCGGGTTGAAGCTGCAGGCCGGCTTGAAGTTCGGGTCCTTCAGCAGCTCGATCTTGTCCAGCGTGATGACCCAGGCGGCCAGGGCGCCGAGCGCGCCGGTGATCACCAGGAGCAGCGCATAGCCCCGGCCCGAGCCGATGGTGCCGGTGCCGCTCGCGTGGTCGTCGTCGATGGACACGTCGTCAACCGCTGTCGTCGTCATATGGCCGTTCCGTCGGTCGGTGGGGAGATGAGGCCGGGCGGCCCGCGCAGCGGCGGGCGCGCCCTTCATTGTGCCCCAACTGCGCAACGACCCACCGTTCGCTGCGCATAAAGAGACGGCAGCTCAAGCGAGTGATTCCGGGCGCCGGCGGTTGACGGCGCCACCGGGCCGTGGCGCCGTCGTGACGGCCTCAGCCCAGCCGGCGCCGCACCTCGTCGGCCACCGCGTCCAGTGCGACGGGCGTCTGCTCGCCGCTCTGCAGGTCCTTGAGCTGGACGACGCCCTCGGCCAGATCCCGCTCGCCCGCCACCAGCGCCAGCCGTGCGCCGGAGCGGTTGGCGGACTTCATGGCGTTCTTCAGGCCCTTGCCGCCGTAGGCGAAGTCGGTGGCGACGCCGGACCGGCGCAGCTCGGTGACCGTGCCGAACAGCACCCGGCGGGCCTCCTCGCCCAGCGGGACCGCGTAGACGGCGGTGGCGGCGGGGATGTCGAGCGTGATGCCCTCCGCCTCCAGCGCCAGCACCGTGCGGTCGACGCCCAGCGCCCATCCGACGGACGGCAGCGCGGGGCCGCCGATCATCTCCGACAGGCCGTCGTAGCGGCCGCCGCCGCCCACCGCGGACTGCGAGCCGAGGCCGTCGTGGACGAACTCGAAGGTGGTGCGGGTGTAGTAGTCCAGGCCGCGGACCAGCTTCTCGTCGTCCTCGAAGGCCACGCCCGCCGCGGTCAGCAGCTCGCGCACCTGCTCGTGGTACGCCTTGCAGGACTCGCACAGGTAGTCACGGAGCATCGGCGCCCCGACGAGCCGCTCCTGGACCGACTCGCGCTTGTCGTCCAGGACCCGCAGCGGATTGATCTCGATCCGGCGGCGGGTGTCCTCGTCCAGCTCCAGACCGCGCAGGAAGTCCTGCAGCGCGGCACGGTAGACCGGGCGGCACTCCTTGTCGCCCAGGGAGTTGAGCAGGATGCGGAAGTCGCGCAGCCCCAGCGTGCGGTAGGCCTGGTCGGCCAGGATGATCAACTCGGCGTCCAGGGCCGGGTCTTCGGCGCCGATGGCCTCGGCTCCGACCTGGGAGAAGTGCCTGTAGCGGCCCTTCTGGGGGCGCTCGTAGCGGTACTGCGAGCCCGAGTACCAGACCTTCACCGGCAGGTTGCCCGCCTTGTGGAGGTTGGACTCCAGGACGGCACGCAGCACGGGCGCGGTGGTCTCGGGGCGCAGCGCGAGCCGGTCGCCGCCCTTGGTCTCGAAGACGTACATCTCCTTGGTCACGATGTCGGTGGACTCACCGACACCGCGCGCGAACAGCTCGACGTTCTCGAAGCCGGGCGTCTCGATGTAGCCGTACCCGGAGTTCCTCAGCGGCGCGGCGATCGCGTCGCGCACCGCGAGAAAGGTGGCGGACTGCGGCGGAATCAGGTCGTACGTGCCCTTGGGGGCCTTGAAGGTGCTCACGGAAGCTTCGTCACATTCCTCGTCGTGGAGCGGCGCTGAAGCCGTCTCCGAGGCCGGCGGCCACCTCCCGCAGGAAGGGGTTGGTGGCGCGCTCGCGGCCGATGGTGGTCTGGGGGCCGTGGCCGGAGAGGACCACGGTCGAGTCGTCCAGCGGGAGGCATACGCGCTCCAGCGACCGGAGGATCTCCGCGTGGTCGCCGCCCGGCAGGTCGGTGCGTCCGATGGAGCCGGCGAACAGCAGGTCGCCCGAGAAGAAGACCGGCGGAACGTCCGCCTGCTCGGGCATCCTGAACGTCACCGACCCCTTGGTATGGCCCGGTGCGTGCGCGACGGAGAACTCCATTCCGGCGAGCTCCAGGACGGTGCCGTCGCCGAGCTCCTTGACGTCGTCCGGCTCCCCCACCGTCAGTTCGCCCATGAGCTGCTGACCGATGGAGCGCCCGAGGGCCCGCTCCGGGTCGCTCATCATGTAGCGGTCCTCGGGGTGGATCCAGGCCGGGACGTCGTGCGCGCCGCACACGGGGACGACCGAGGCGACATGGTCGATATGGCCGTGTGTGAGGACGACCGCGACGGGCTTGAGCCGATGCTTTCTGACCGCGTCCTCGACTCCTTGGGCCGCCTGGTGGCCCGGGTCGATGATGACGCACTCCTCGCCGGCGGCGGGGGCGACCAAGTAGCAGTTGGTGCCCCAGGCCCCGGCGGGGAACCCGGCAATCAGCACGTTCGTCCTTAAAGATCGGTGTGGAGGGCGGTCCGCAGGGCCGCTCCCGGACATCTCGGCAGCTCCAGAGCCTACCGGCGGGACTCCCGGCAGGGCGAACCCATATACGGTACGGCCACGGCGGACGGCGGCGATCGCGGCCCGCAGGCCTCGATTCCCGGACGCCGCTGTGCGGACACCTCGACGATCGGACTGAAGGAGACGACCGGTGGTCAGCAAGGATCAGCGGCGGCGGCAGCTCGCCAGGGAGAAGTTCGAGCGCCAGCAGCAACGGCGGTCCGCGGCCCGGCTCAAGTCCAGGCGCCGCAATGTGATCATCGCGTCCGCGGTGGCCGTCGCACTGGCCGCCGGCGCCGCCGCCTACGCCTCGGCCGGACTGGCCGGCGACGGCGACCGGGCGGCGCCGTCCGCGGCACCGGACCCGTGCGGCAAGCCCGCGAAGGGCACACCGTCGAAGAAGACCTGGAAGAAGGAGCCGGCGATGTCCCTCGACACCTCGGCCTCCTACTCCGCGAAGCTGGCGACGACCTGCGGCACGATCGAGCTGAAGCTGGACGCGGCGAAGGCGCCCCACACGGTCAACTCGTTCCGTTTCCTGGCCGGCCAGGGCTACTTCGACCACAGCCGCTGCCACCGCCTGGTGGACCAGGGCATCCACGTCCTGCAGTGCGGCGACCCGACGGCCACGGGCAAGGGCTCGCCCGGGTACACCATCCCGGACGAGAACCTCAAGGACCCCCGGCTCAAGGGCGGGGTGTATCCGGCGGGCACGGTCGCGATGGCCAACACCTACGACGGGCAGAACGAGAAGACCCGCAACTCCGGCGGCAGCCAGTTCTTCCTCGTCTACCAGGACAGCGAGCTGCCCCCGAACTACACACCGTTCGGCACGATCACGGGCGGCATGGACGTCCTGCGCAAGATCGCCGACGCCGGTTCGACGCCCGACCCGCAGACCGAGAACACCGCGCCCAACGCCACCGTCGTGATCGACCGGGCGACCGTCGGGAAGTCCTGACCGGCCGGGCGGGGCGGGAGCGGCCGGGCCCCGCCCCGCACGTGGACCACGGAATTTCGGTCGCGCTGGATGCGGACAGCCGACCGCCGGTCGCCTAGATTGGCGTGTGGGTAGGGTGCCTGCTCCGACGGCTGCCACCCTCACCCGCAAGACAGCCCGTCGGACCGGCCAGGGCGCGGCTCTGCCGGACAGAAACTGTGGACGATGCCGGGGGGCGTACGCCTGCGCCGGCATCATGTGGAGGAGGCGCTGTGAGCAGCGACCCATGGGGCCGCGTCGATGAGACGGGGACCGTGTACGTGCGTACCGCCGATGGCGAGAAGGTCGTCGGATCGTGGCAGGCGGGCACTCCCGAGGAGGCCCTCGCCTACTTCGAGCGCAAGTATGAGGGCCTGGTCGTCGAGATCGGCCTCCTCGAGCGGCGGGTCAAGACCACCGACCTGTCGGCGAAGGACGCGACGGCCGCCATCGACCATCTGCGCCAGCAGGTGGACGAGCACCACGCGGTCGGCGATCTGGAGGCGCTCGGGAAGCGGCTGGACAAGCTCGTCGAGGCCGTCGAGTCGCGCCGCGAGGAGCGCAAGGCACAGAAGGCCAAGCAGAGCGACGAGGCCCGCCAGGCCAAGGAGAAGCTGGTCGCCGAGGCCGAGGAGCTGGCGGCCAGTGAGCAGTGGCGGGCGGCCGGCGAGCGGCTGCGTGCGCTGGTGGACACCTGGAAGGGGCTGCCGAGGCTCGACCGCAAGGCGGACGACGAGCTGTGGCACCGCTTCTCGCATGCCCGCTCGGCGTTCTCCAAGCGGCGCAAGGCGCACTTCGCGTCGCTGGACGCGCAGCGCGAGGAGTCCCGCAAGGCCAAGGAGAAGCTGGTCGCCGAGGCCGAGGCGCTGTCCAGCTCGACGGACTGGGGCGCCACCGCGGCCCGTTACCGCGAGCTGATGGCGGACTGGAAGGCCGCGGGCCGCGCCCAGCGCGAGCACGAGGACGACCTGTGGAACCGCTTCCGCGGCGCCCAGGACATCTTCTTCCAGGCGCGCGGTGAGGTCTTCGCAGAGCGCGACGCCGAGCAGCGGGAGAACCTGACCCGCAAGGAGGAGCTGGCCGTCGAGGCCGAGAAGCTGCTCCCGGTCTCCGACCTGAAGGCCGCGCGGTCCGCGTTCCGGTCGATCAACGAGCGGTGGGAGGCCATCGGCCACGTCCCGCGGGACGCCCGCCCCAAGATCGAGGGCCGGATGCACGCCGTGGAGCGGGCCATCCAGGAGGCCGAGGAGGCCGAGTGGCGCCGTACGAACCCTGAGGCGCGGGCCCGCGCCGCGGGGCTGACCGGCCAGCTGCAGGACGCCGTCGACAAGCTGCAGAAGCAGATCGACACGGCGCGGGCGGCCGGCAACGACGCCAAGGCCGACAAGCTCGGCCGCGAGCTGGAGGGCCGCAAGGCCCTGCTGGACCAGGCGCTCAAGGGCCTGGAGGAGTTCGGCGGCTGATTTTTGCGCCTAACCCGGCGCCGCTCTCGCGGAGGTGGTTGCTCGCCGTCGGGGTTCCTCAATTAATGGCTGAGGATCTCGGCACGAAAGGGCCTCGGTACATAGGTACCGAGGCCCTCTTCTCGTGACGCAGCTACGGCCTACGGGCCGACGTCACCCGGTAGACGTCGTAGACGCCCTCCACGCCCCGGACCGCCTTGAGCACATGCCCCAGATGCTTCGGGTCGCCCATCTCGAACGTGAAGCGGGAGGCGGCGACGCGGTCGCGGGAGGTCTGGACGGCCGCCGAGAGGATGTTGACGTGCTGGTCCGACAGGACCCGCGTGACGTCCGACAGGAGCCGGGAGCGGTCCAGCGCCTCGACCTGGATGGCGACCAGGAAGACCGAGGACTGGGTGGGCGCCCACTCGACGTCCAGGATCCGCTCCGGCTGCCGGGACAGCGAGTCGACGTTGACGCAGTCCGCACGGTGCACCGAGACGCCGCTGCCGCGGGTGACGAAGCCGATGATGGGGTCGCCCGGCACCGGCGTACAGCAGCGGGCGAGCTTGACCCAGACATCGTCGACGCCCTTGACGACCACGCCGGGGTCGGCGCTGGAGCGGCGCTTGGAGCGCGGCCGGATCGGGGTGGACTCGGCGATGTCCTCGGTGGCCTCGTCCTGGCCGCCGAGCGCCTGCACCAGCTTCTGGACGACGCCCTGCGCGGCGACATGGCCCTCGCCGATGGCCGCGTACAGCGACGAGATGTCGGGGTAGCGCATCTCGTGCGCGAGGGTCACCAGGGAGTCGCCGGTCAGGATCCGCTGGATCGGCAGGTTCTGCTTGCGCATGGCGCGCGCGATGGCGTCCTTGCCCTGCTCGATGGCCTCGTCGCGGCGCTCCTTGGAGAACCAGCCGCGGATCTTGTTGCGGGCGCGCGGGGACTTGACGAAGCCGAGCCAGTCCCTGGACGGTCCGGCACCCGTGGCCTTGGAGGTGAAGACCTCCACCAGATCGCCGTTGTCCAGGGTCGATTCGAGCGGTACGAGGCGCCCGTTGACCCGCGCCCCTATCGTGCGGTGGCCGACCTCGGTGTGCACCGCGTAGGCGAAGTCGACGGGCGTGGCGCCGGCCGGCAGCGCTATCACGTCGCCCTTCGGCGTGAAGACGAAGACCTCGTTGCGGGACAGATCGAAGCGCAGCGACTCCAGGAACTCGCCCGGGTCCTCGGTCTCCTTCTGCCAGTCCAGCAGCTGCCGCAGCCAGGCCATGTCGTTGACGGCGGCGCTGTCCTTGCCGGCCTTGCCGGCGGTGGACTTCGGTACGTCCGTACGGATCTTGGAGGCGCCGGCCACCGCCTCCTGCTTGTACTTCCAGTGCGCGGCGATGCCGTACTCGGCGCGGCGGTGCATGTCGAAGGTGCGGATCTGCAGCTCGACCGGCTTGCCGCTGGGGCCGATGACCGTCGTGTGCAGCGACTGGTACATGTTGAACTTCGGCATCGCGATGTAGTCCTTGAACCGGCCGGGGACCGGGTTCCATCGCGCGTGGATGGTGCCGAGGGCGGCGTAGCAGTCGCGGACGGTGTCGACGAGGACGCGGATGCCCACCAGGTCGTAGATCTCGGCGAAGTCGCGGCCGCGCACGATCATCTTCTGGTAGACGCTGTAGTAGTGCTTGGGGCGGCCGGTGACGGTGGCCTTGATGCGGGCGGCGCGCAGATCGGCCTGGACCTCGTCGGTCACTATCGCCAGGTACTCGTCGCGCTTGGGCGCCCGCTCGGCGACCAGCCGCACGATCTCGTCGTACATCTTGGGGTAGAGGATCGCGAAGGCGAGGTCCTCCAGCTCCCACTTGATGGTGTTCATGCCCAGGCGATGGGCGAGCGGCGCGTAGATCTCCAGCGTCTCGCGCGCCTTCTTCTCCTGCTTCTCGCGCTTGAGGTAGCGCATGGTGCGCATGTTGTGCAGCCGGTCGGCGAGCTTGATGACCAGGACGCGCGGGTCCTTGGCCATCGCGACGACCATCTTGCGGACCGTCTCGGCCTGCGCGGCCTCGCCGAACTTGACCTTGTCGAGCTTGGTGACGCCGTCGACCAGCAGCGCGACCTGGTCGCCGAAGTCGCGGCGGAGGGTGTCCAGGCCGTACTCGGTGTCCTCGACGGTGTCGTGCAGCAGGCCCGCCATCAGCGTCGCCGGGTCCATGCCCAGCTCGGCGAGGATGGTGGTGACCGCGAGCGGATGGGTGATGTACGGGTCGCCGCTCTTGCGCTTCTGGCCGCGGTGCCAGCGCTCGGCGACCTGGTAGGCCCGCTCGACCTGGCGCAGCGTCGCGGTCTCGATCTTGGGGTCGTTGCCGCGGACGGCCCGCAGCAGCGGCTCCAGGACCGGGTTGTACGGGCTGGAGCGCTGGACGCCCAGCCGGGCGAGGCGGGCCCGTACGCGGTTGGGCGAACCGGAGCGGCCGGCCGGGGCCGGCGGCAGCGGCTTGGCCGCGGCGGGCTGGGCGGCCTTGGCGGGCGGCTTGGGCGCGCGGGCCGGGGCGGAGGTGGCGGGCCGGCCGGCGGGGGGCCGGGGCCCCGCGTTCCCGTCGGGTTCGCCGGGCCGCTCGGGCTTGGGCGCGTCCGGGGAAGCCGCGTTCACCGGCTTCGGCTCGTCCGCGCGCGCGGCATCGGATCCCGTCGGACGCAGTCCGGGGGAGAGCGGCTGGGCCTCGTCTGGCAAGAGCACTCCTCAAGCGGTTCCGGACCCCAGGACCTCGAACGGGTCGGGGTGCCATGGTATCGAGCCCGCGGCCGCGGCTCCCCCGCGGCCATGGGTCCGTACATGACACAGCAGCAGGGGCACCCGGATTCTTCCGGATGCCCCTGCTGCTCATGTGGTGCGCGTGTGCCGCCCGGAGCGGGCTCAGACCGTGATCAGAGCCTCCAGCGGAGCGCCCTTCAGACCCGGCTCCAGCCGCTGCCGCCCGGCCAGGAAGCCCAGCTCCAGCAGCACCGCCAGGCCCGCGACCTCGGCGCCCGCGCGCCGGATGAGCTGCACCGACGCATCGGCCGTGCCGCCGGTGGCGAGCACGTCGTCGATCACCAGCACCCGGTCGCCGGGAGCCAGCGCATCGGCGTGGATCTCGATCTCGGCGGTGCCGTACTCCAGCTCGTAGGCCTGGCCGAGGGTCTCGCCGGGCAGCTTGCCCGCCTTGCGGACGGGGACGAAGCCGATGCCGGCGCGGACCGCGACCGGGGCGGCGAGGATGAAGCCGCGAGCCTCCAGGCCCACCACCTTGTCGGCGCGATGCCGTGCGCACAGCTCGGCGAAGGCGTCGGTGAGCGCGCCGAAGGCGGCCGGGTCGGCCAGCAGCGGGGTGATGTCCTTGAACATCACGCCCGGCTGCGGGTAGTCCGGCACATCGGAGATCTTGCTGAGCAGCAGCTCCCTCAGGGCTGCGGAGGCGCTCATCGGCGCTTGCCCGACGAGCCGCCGCGACCGCGGCCCCGGGGGGCGGACTGGCCGCGCGGTCCGACGACCGCGGTGCCGTCGCCCTCCTCGGCGACCTCCGCGCCGGAGCCGGCGTCCTGCGCGTTCTCCTGGCTCGCGGCCTTGGCCGCCGCGGCGGCGCGCTTCGCCTTGACGCGCTTGGCCAGCGCCTTCATCTCCGGCTCGGCGTTCTTGAAGTCGGCGACCAGCGGGGTGGCGATGAAGATCGAGGAGTACGCACCGGCGGCCAGACCGACGAACAGGGCCAGCGAGATGTCGTTGAGCATGCCCGCGCCCAGCACACCGCCGCCGACGAACAGCAGACCGGCGACCGGCAGCAGCGCCACGACCGTGGTGTTGATCGACCGCACCAGGGTGCTGTTGATCGAGCGGTTGGCGATCTCGCTGTAGGTGAAGCGGCTCTGTTTGGTGATGTCCTTGGAGGCTTCCTTGAGGCTGTCGAAGACGACGACCGTGTCGTACAGGGAGTAACCGAGGATGGTCAGCAGACCGATGACCGTGCCGGGGGTGACCTCGAAACCGACCAGGGCGTAGATGCCGACCGTGATCGTGAGGTCGTGGATGAGCGCGATCAGGGCGGCGAGCGCCATCCGCCATTCGAACGCGATGGCCAGATAGAGCACCACCAGGATCATGAAGATCCCCAGGCCCAGCCAGGCCTTGTTGGCGATCTGCTCACCCCAGCTCGGGCCGACCAGCTGGGTGTTGACGTCCTTGACCGGAACCTTCAGGTCCTTGGCGAGCTCCTCCTGGACCGGCACCGCCTGCTTGGTGTCCAGGCCGCTGATCTGGATGCGCAGCGCACCGCCGCCGAGCTTCTGCACCAGGGCCTGGCGGCCGCCCGCCGCCGACTCGGCCTTGTGCTGGGCCTCCGAGGCGGTCACGGAGGTCTTCGGGGTGGTGAAGACCGCGCCGCCGGAGAACTCGATGCCCATGTTCAGACCGCGCACCGCCAGGCCGACGATGGCCGTGATGGTGATGAGGATCGAGATGCCGTACCAGATCTTCCGCTTGCCGATGAAGTCGTAGCCGACCTCACCGCGGTAGAGCCGGGCGCCGATGTTTCCGAGCTTGGACATCTCACGCCTCCTTCGTCTGGGTGGGGGCGGTGCGACGACGGCGCAGCGGCGGCTTGGCGCCCAGGCGCTTGGGGTCGAGGCCGGACCAGGAGTGTCCGTCGGCGAAGAACTTCCGCCGGGCCAGCAGCGTCATCAGCGGCTTGGTGAAGAGGAAGACCACCACGACGTCGAGGACGGTGGTCAGGCCGAGGGTGAAGGCGAAGCCCTGCACCTTGCCGACGGTGACGATGAACAGCACCGCGGCGGCCAGGAACGACACGAAGTCGGAGACCAGGATCGTGCGGCGGGCCCGCGGCCAGCCGCGCTCGACGGCCGGGCGCAGTGTGCGTCCCTCGCGGATCTCGTCCCGGATGCGTTCGAAGTAGACGATGAACGAGTCGGCGGTGATGCCGATGGCGACGATGGCGCCGCAGACCGCCGGGAGGTTCAGCGCGAAGCCGATGGCCGGGCCCAGCAGCGTCATGATCGTGTACGTCAGGATCGCCGAGGCGCACAGGCTCGCCAGCGCGACCAGCGCCAGGCCCCGGTAGTAGGCGATGAGGTAGATGACGACCAGCGCGAGGCCGATGGCGCCGGCGATCAGACCGGCGTGCAGCTGCTCGCCGCCGAGGGCCGCGGTGACCGTGGTCTCGTCGTCGATCTTGAAGGAGAGGGGCAGCGCACCGTACGACAGCATGTTGCCGAGGTCCTCGGCGCTCTGCTGGGTGAAGCCGCCGGAGATGGTGGCGTTACCGCCGTTGAGCCGCTCGGTGACCCGCGGGTCGGAGACCACCGCGCCGTCCAGGACGATCGCGAACTGGTTCTGCGGCGGCGCCTTGGTGGCGAGCTTGCCGGTGATGTCCGCGAACTTCTTGCCGCCCTCGGAGGTGAAGTCCATCTGGACGATCCAGCCCTGGCCGGTCTGGCTGTCGAAGACGGCCTTGGCGTCCTTGACGTCCGTGCCCTCGACGGCGATCGGGCCGAGCGCGTACTTCTGGGCGCCGTCGTCCTTGCAGGCCACGATCGGGTCGGACGGCTTGGCGCCGGCGGCCTTCTCACCGGCCACGGCGCGGCTCTTCTTGGTGGAGCAGTCCAGCGCGTCCAGCTGCTTCTGGAGGGCCGCCGGGAGCTGCTGGGCACCGGGGACCGACGGCGGGGCCGGCGGTGCGGAGGGCTTGGCCGAGCCGGACGGAGTGGGCTTGGCGGACGGCGCCTTCTTCAGCGCGTCCGTCACGGCGCGGCCCTGCGTCGTCGGCTTGGCGCTCGGCGACTGCGACGAGGAGGCGTTCTGCTCGGTGCCCGGCTTGTCGTCGGCCTTGTCGCCGGACGCCTTGTCACCCTTGCCCGTGTCCTTCGCACCGCTCTTGGAGGGGCTGGGCTCGGGGGTCTTGGTGCCCACGGTGGTGGTCAGCACCGGCCGGAAACCGAGCTGGGCGGTGGTACCGACCTGCTGGCGGGCCTGCTTCGCGTCCGTCCCCTTGGGGATGTTCACGATGATGTGGTTGCTGCCCTGCGTCTGGACCTCGGACTCGGTCACACCGAGACCGTTGACCCGCCGCTCCATGATGCCGGCGGCGGTGTTCATGTTGGTCTCGTTGATCGCGTTGGGCTTGCCCGGCTGGTTCTGGGCCGCCAGCGTGAAGCTCGTACCGCCCGCCAGGTCGATACCCAGCCGGGGGGTCAGCGTGCCGGAGTAGAACATGCCTCCGACCAGCCCCACCATCGCGATCAGGACCAGCAGCAGGGTGCGGCCCGGATGCCCCTGGCTCGCGGGCGCCCTGCGGCCCTTCTTCGGTGCTGCCACCTTCTCGTTTCTCCCTGTCCAACCCCTCGGCCCGGGGTGTCGGCCGAGTGGCCACGAAGTCTTGTGCGGACCTGCCCCCGCCGGAGCCTAGACCGTCCCGGAACCGCGGTGCACGACTCGACGTGCTCCGCGGTTCCGTGGGATGGACTACTTGGCGTCGTCGCCGCCGGCCTTCTTGTCCTCCTTGGCGGCGTCGGCGTCTGCCTTGACGGTGTCCTTGTCGGCCTTGTCGGCGGCGGGCTGATCGGCAGCCGGCTCGGCGTCGGCCGGGGTCTCGGCCTTGCCCAGCTCGATCTTGGCGGCCTTTTCACCCGTCTCGGTGGCGGTGTCGCCGGTCAGCGAGGAGGCGTCGTCGGGGACGACCGGCTCGTCGGCGTGGACCGGGTCAGCACCGTCCAGAATGCGGTTGTACTCCTCGTCCGCAAGCACCGCGCCAACGGCGTTCTTGGCGTAGATGGCGTGCACGCCGGGGGCGACCTCCAGGAGGACGGTGTCGTCGTGGACCTCCTTGACGGTGGCGTACATGCCACCGATGGTCCGCACGCCGGCGCCCGGCTGCATCTGGTTGCGCATCTCCACGGCCGCCTGCTGCTTCTTCTTGGCGGACCGCGTCATCAGGAACATGGCCCCGATGAGGACGATGAAGGGGAGGAGAGTGACGATATTGGGCACGGGACGGATATCCTTCACACGACCGCGCAAGCCGCGGCCTCATTTATCGGGGGTGGGTATGCCGGCCCTGCGGACTGGCATCGGCGGAGTCTAAGCGAGTCCCCACCACTGGAACAACGCCCAGCATCGCACCGCAGTTCCTGGCCGGGCGAGTCTCCGCGCCGTCACACCCCGAACAAGCCCTGCTGTCCGTTTCCGCCCGCTTGCTGCTGCGGCGGGACCAGCCCGAGATGGGTCCAGGCGGCCGGCGTCGCGATACGTCCCCGGGGGGTCCTGGCCAGCAGTCCCTCGCGTACGAGGAACGGCTCGGCGACCTCCTCGACCGTCTCGCGCTCCTCCCCCACCGCGACCGCCAGCGTCGACAGGCCCACCGGGCCGCCGCCGAAGAGCTTCAGCAGGGCGGTGAGCACCGCGCGGTCGAGGCGGTCCAGCCCGCGGACGTCGACCTCGTAGACCCCCAGGGCCTGCGCGGCGATCTCGCGGGTGATCAGGCCGTCCGCCTTGACCTGGGCGTAGTCGCGGACCCGGCGCAGCAGGCGGTTGGCGATACGGGGGGTGCCGCGGGAGCGGCCGGCGATCTCGGCGGCGCCCTCGGGCTCTATCTCGACGTCGAGCAGCCCGGCGGAGCGGTGGATGACCCGCTGCAGCTCGGCGGGGGCGTAGAACTCCATGTGGGCGGTGAAGCCGAAGCGGTCGCGCAGCGGGGGCGGCAGCAGACCGGCCCGGGTCGTGGCCCCGACCAGCGTGAACGGCGGGAGCTCCAGCGGGATGGCGGTGGCCCCCGGGCCCTTGCCGACGATCACGTCGACGCGGAAGTCCTCCATCGCCATGTAGAGCATCTCCTCGGCGGGCCGGGACATCCGGTGGATCTCGTCGAGGAAGAGGACCTCGCCCTCCTGGAGGGAGGAGAGGATCGCGGCGAGATCGCCGGCGTGCTGGATGGCGGGGCCGGAGGTGATCCGGATCGGGGCGCCCATCTCGGCGGCGATGATCATCGAGAGGGTGGTCTTGCCCAGGCCCGGCGCTCCGGACAGCAGGACGTGATCGGCGGTGGCGCCGCGGGCACGGGCCGCGCGCAGCACCAGGTCGAGCTGTTCGCGCACCCGCTCCTGGCCCACGAACTCGGCGAGGTCCTTGGGCCGCAGCGCGGCCTCGACGGCGGTGTCCTCGCCGTCCGCGTCGGCCCCGACCAGCCGGTCCGGGCCGCCGGGGGCGGTGTCCTCGGCGGGCGGTGCGGTCTCGTCCCAGTTCACTGCGGATTGCCTCGCGGGGTCGGGGCGGCCGGGCCGCCTTCGTGGTCGTACGGTCGGGGGCCCACGGCCCCGGTGGCGGCGGTCACCGGGCGCGGTTGAGGGTCTGCAGGGCGGCCTTGAGCAGCTGCGGTACCTGGGGTGCGCCGCCCGCGGCGAGCGCCGCCTCGGCCTGCGGGGCGACCGCGGTGACCGCCTCGTCCGCCTCGCGGGTGGCGTACCCGAGCCCGATCAGGGCGGCCTGCAGCTGGTCGCGCCAGCCGGCCGTGACGGCGCTGCCGACGGCGGGGCCGCTGCCCACCGGCTCGCCGAGCCGGTCCTTGAGCTCCAGGAGCAGCTTCTGCGCGCCCTTCTTGCCGATGCCGGGCACGGCGGTGAGCGCCTTCTCGTCACCGGTGGCGACCGCGCGGCGCAGCGCGTCCGGTGAATGCACCGCGAGCATGGCCTGGGCGAGCCGGGGACCCACGCCGCTGGCGGTCTGCAGCAGCTCGAACGTCTGCCGCTCGTCGTCGTCGGAGAAACCGTAGAGCGTGAGCGAGTCCTCGCGGACGACGAGGGAGGTGGCGAGCTTGGCCGGCTGTCCGATGCGCAGCGCGGCGAGCGTGGTCGGGGTGCACTGGACGGCCATGCCGATACCGCCGACCTCGACGACGGCGGTATCGGGAGCCAGGGCCGCGACCGGGCCGGAGACAAAGGCGATCATCGGGAGCCCTTCAGCGTGCGGACGGGAGCGGAGGTGCGGCGGGCGGCGGCCTGGGCCTGCTGGAGGCGGTTGACCGCGGGAGCCCGCCAGATGTGGCAGATGGCGAGGGCGAGGGCGTCCGCGGCGTCGGCCGGTTTCGGTGGCGCGTCGAGCCGCAGCAGGCGCGTGACCATGGCGCCGACCTGGGCCTTGTCGGCCCGGCCCGAGCCCGTGACAGCCGCCTTGACCTCGCTGGGGGTGTGCAGCGCGACCGGCAGTCCGCGGCGCGCCGCGCACAGCATGGCGACCGCGCTGGCCTGGGCGGTGCCCATGACCGTACGGACGTTGTGCTGGCTGAAGACCCGCTCCACGGCGACGAATTCGGGGCGGTGCGCATCGAGCCACTCGTCGATGCCGCGCTCGATGAGGACCAGCCGGTGGGCGATGTCGGCGTCCGCCGGGGTGCGGACGACGCCGACGCCGGCCATCTTCAGCGGGCGGCCGGCCAGGCCTTCCACCACGCCGACCCCGCACCGGGTCAGCCCCGGGTCCACCCCGAGCACCTTCACGCTGCCCCTCCCCTCACGCCGTACCGTTTCGTCCCCCGCTCCCCCGCGGGGGGGCGGAAGATCCCCTGCTCAGCACAGTATCGGGTGCCACTGACAACGCGACGGGCCGACGGGGGTGTGTTCCCCGTCGGCCCGTGTGCGAACGGCGGCGCGGCCGCGCGATGGCGCGGAACTCAGGCGTCGACCTTGGCCATCACGTCGTCCGGGACGTCGAAGTTGGCGAAGACGTTCTGCACGTCGTCGCTGTCCTCCAGCGCGTCGATCAGCTTGAAGATCTTGCGCGCGCCCTCTTCCTCCAGCTCGACCTGCATGGTCGGGACGAAGTTGGCGTCGGCCGAGTCGTAGTCGATGCCGGCCTCCTGGAGCGCGGTACGGACCGCGACCAGGTCGGTGGCCTCGCTGAGCACCTCGAAGGACTCACCGAGGTCGTTGACCTCCTCGGCACCGGCGTCCAGCACCGCGCCCAGCACGTCGTCCTCGGTCAGTTCACCCTTGGGGACGATCACCACGCCCTTGCGGTTGAACAGGTACGAGACCGAGCCCGGGTCGGCCATCGAACCGCCGTTGCGGGTCATGGCGACGCGGACGTCCGAGGCGGCACGGTTGCGGTTGTCGGTGAGGCACTCGATGAGCACCGCGACACCGTTGGGGCCGTAGCCCTCGTACATGATGGTCTCGTAGTCGGCGCCGCCGGCCTCCAGGCCCGCACCGCGCTTGACCGCGGAGTCGATGTTCTTGTTGGGCACCGAGCTCTTCTTGGCCTTCTGGATGGCGTCGAAGAGGGTCGGGTTGCCGTCCGGGTCGGCACCGCCCGTACGGGCCGCGACCTCGATGTTCTTGATCAGCTTCGCGAAGAGCTTGCCGCGCTTGGCATCGATCACGGCCTTCTTGTGCTTCGTCGTAGCCCATTTAGAGTGGCCGGACATCCGCCTGTCTCCTTCGCGTAACCAACTTCTGAAACGAACGCCATAGATCCTACCGGGGCCGGGTGACGCGGTGTTACACAGTCACGCTGCGCACCATCTCGACGAACAGCCCGTGGACGCGGTGGTCGCCGGTGAGCTCCGGGTGGAACGACGTGGCGAGGACGTTACCCTGCCGCACGGCCACGGTGTGCCCGTCGTACGTCGCCAGGACCTCGACCGCGCCGCCGACCGACTCGACCCAGGGCGCCCGGATGAAGACGCCCTCGACCGGTCCGCCGGGGATGCCGTCGACGTCGATGGCCGCCTCGAAGGACTCGTTCTGCCGTCCGAACGCGTTGCGGCGCACGATCATGTCGATGCCGCCGAGCGTCTCCTGGTCCTCGCGGGCGTCCAGCAGCTTGTCCGCGAGCATGATCATGCCGGCGCAGGTCCCGTAGACCGGCTTGCCCGCGCGCACGAACGCGCGCAGCGGCTCCAGCATGCCGAAGACGATCGCCAGCTTGGACATCGTGGTGGACTCGCCGCCCGGTATGACCAGGCCGTCGACCTCGTCCAGTTCCTCGGGGCGGCGCACCGGCCGCGCCAGGGCGTCGGCGGCCGCGAGCGCCGTGAGGTGCTCGCGGACGTCGCCCTGGAGGGCCAGCACACCGATCGTGGGAGTACTCATGTACGTACCGTCACCAGCCGCGGTTGGCGTAGCGCTCGGCCTCGGGGAGGGTGTCGCAGTTGATGCCGACCATGGCCTCGCCCAGGTTGCGGGAGACGTCCGCAATGACCTTGGGGTCGTCGTAGAAGGTGGTGGCCTTCACGATCGCGGCGGCGCGCTTGGCCGGGTCGCCGGACTTGAAGATGCCGGAGCCGACGAACACGCCCTCGGCGCCGAGCTGGCGCATCAGCGCGGCGTCGGCCGGGGTGGCCACACCGCCGGCGGAGAACAGCACGACCGGCAGCTTGCCGAGCTCCGCGACCTCCTTGACCAGCTCGTACGGGGCGCGCAGCTCCTTGGCGGCGGCGTACAGCTCGTTGTTGTCACAGCCGCGCAGCTTGGCGATCTCGGCCTTGATCTGGCGCAGGTGGCGGACCGCCTCGACGACGTTGCCGGTGCCGGCCTCGCCCTTGGAGCGGATCATGGCGGCGCCTTCGGCGATCCGGCGCAGCGCCTCGCCCAGGTTGGTGGCACCGCACACGAAGGGGGTGGTGAAGGCCCACTTGTCGGAGTGGTTGACCTCGTCGGCGGGGGTGAGGACCTCGGACTCGTCGATGTAGTCGACGCCGAGCGACTGCAGGACCTGGGCCTCGACGAAGTGGCCGATCCGGGACTTGGCCATGACCGGGATGGAGACGGCGTCGATGATGCCGTCGATCATGTCGGGGTCCGACATGCGGGCCACGCCGCCGTCCTTGCGGATGTCGGCGGGGACCCGCTCCAGGGCCATGACGGCGACGGCGCCCGCGTCCTCGGCGATCTTCGCCTCTTCCGGCGTGACGACGTCCATGATCACGCCGCCCTTGAGCTGCTCGGCCATGCCGCGCTTGACGCGTGCGGTCCCGGTCTCGGGGTTCTGGGGCGTGGTGGGCGTGCTGGACACGGTTTGACCTCACTCAGTGCGGGTGGTTGAACGTGCCGCACACACAACCCTCGGTGAGGGACCGGAGAAAAGGGCCAATTCGCAGCCGGTGGCTCGTTGAGGCCTGCAGTGGCCCCGGCCGGGGCGGCCGACGGCTCCCCGGCGAGGGCCTCAGCCGCCGGCCGAGCGGTCGTCGAGGACGGCCGGCGGCTCGTCGTCCATCTCGAAGGCCAGCGGGAACGGCGCGTGCCCGGCCAGCCGGAAGACCCGCACCACCCGGTGGCGGCGGACGGCACGCGCGGCCCGTACGGCGTCGTTGTGGAAGCGGCGGGCCATCGGGACGCGCCGGACCGCGGCGGTGAGCTCGGCGACCGTCTGCTCGCCGCCGGGTGCCTCCCGTACGGCCTCCAGCTGCGCCTCCTCCGCGAAGATCGCCCGCAGCGTCTGGCTCAGCTCGCTCTCCGCGACCTCGCGGTGGTCCTCCTCGGCCTGCCGGGCCTCGTGCGCCGCCTGGTAGAGGACGATCGAGGCGGCGGGGTCCAGGACACCCGACGTGCCGACCTCCTGCGCGATGGACGCACGCCGCAGGAGCTGGGCGTCGAGGGCCGCGCGGGCGGCGTCGATGCGCGCGTGCAGGCGGTCCAGGCGGCCGGCCGTCCAGCTGAGGTAGACACCGATGAGGACGACCGCTACCGCGATCCAGATGATGGTGGTCACGGGCCGTCACGTTACCCGTACGTCGGCAGCTGCCCCGGGGCGGCGCCTGGTCAGTCCTTCGCCAGCCACCGCCGGGCCCGCAGGCCGACGCGTTCGTCGGTGGCCACCGAGGCCGCGCCGGCGGTGACGGTTTCGTAGACGGCGAGGACGTCGGCGCCGACCGTCGACCAGTCGAAGCGGCGGACATGGCGGCTGCCGCGTTCGCGCAGCTCCGCCAGGCGGGCGGGGTCGCCCAGCAGGCGTACGGCGGCGCGGGCCAGCGCGTCGGCGTCCTCGTTGGCGAAGAGCTCGCCGGCCTCGCCCTGGTCGAGGACCTGGGCGAAGGCGTCGAGGTCGCTGGCGAGTACGGGTGCGCCGGCGGACATCGCCTCCACGAGGATGATGCCGAAGGACTCGCCGCCCGTATTGGGGGCGACATAGAGGTCGACGCTCCGCAGCAGGCGCGCCTTGTCCTCGTCGGTGACCATGCCGAGGAACTCCACCCGGGAGCGCAGGTCGGCGGGGAGGGTGGCGACGGCCTCCTCCTCGTCACCGCGGCCGGCGACGAGCAGCCGGGCGTCGGGCACCTCGGCGAGGATCTTGGGCAGCGCCTTCATCAGGACCGGAAGGCCCTTGCGCGGCTCGTCGATGCGGCCGATGAAGCCGATGGTCCGGCCCTGCCACTCGGGCCTGGGCTCGGCGCGGGCGAAGAAGTCGACGTCCACGCCGTTGGGGATGACCACCGCATCGCCGCCGAGGTGTTCGACGAGGGTGCGGCGGGCGTACTCGCTGACCGCGACGCGGGCGCTGATCTTCTCCAGGGCGGGCTGGAGGATCGGATAGGCGGCGATCATCGCCCGCGAGCGCGGGTTGGAGGTGTGGAAGGTCGCCACGATCGGGCCCTGGGCGGCCCAGCAGGAGAGCAGGCCGAGCGACGGGGAGGCCGGTTCGTGGATGTGGATGACGTCGAAGGCGCCGTTCTGCAGCCAGCGGCGGACCCGGGCCGCGGAGAGGAAGCCGAAGTTGAGGCGGGCGACCGAGCCGTTGTACGGGACGGGGACGGCGCGGCCGGCGGAGACGACGTACGGCGGGAGCGGCGTCTCGTCGTCGGCGGGGGCGAGGACGGAGACCTCGTGACCCAGGCGGATCAGGTGGTCGGCCAGGTCCCGGATGTGGAACTGGACGCCGCCGGGGACGTCCCAGGCGTACGGGCAGACGATGCCGATCTTCACGGTGTCCTCTCGTTCTCCAGGTCGGCGAGCCACAGCCGCTGGAGCATGTGCCAGTCCTCGGGGTGGTCGGCGATGCCGGAGGCGAAGGTGTCGGCGAGCGCCTGGGTCATCAGGGCGGCCTTCTCGGTGCGGGTGCCGGTCTCGGGGACCTCGATCTCGGGGTGGATGCGGCCGCGCATGACGGGCGTCCGGTCGTACCAGAGGGTGACCGGCAGCAGCATCGCGCCGGTCTGTACGGCGAGCATGGCGGGGCCGGCCGGCATCCTCGTCTCCTCGCCGAAGAACTTGACCGGGATGCCGGAGCTGGACAGATCACGGTCGGCGACCAGGCAGACCAGGCCGCCGGCCCGCAGCCGGCGGGCGAGCGTGCCGAAGGCGGCGCCGCCGGTGTGCGGCAGCACCTCCATGCCCAGGCCCTCGCGGTAGGCGACGAAGCGGTCGTAGAGGGACTCCGGCTTGAGGCGCTCGGCGACGGTGGTGAAGGGGGTGTTGAGCTTGGTGGTGACCCAGGCGCCCGCGAGGTCGTAGTTGCCCATGTGGGGCAGGGCGAGGATGACGCCGCGGTCGCTCTTGAGCGCCTCCTGCAGGTGGTGCACGCCCTCGGGCACGAAGCCCGCCCTTATCCGGTCCTCGCTCCAGGCCGGCAGCCGGAAGGACTCCATCCAGTAGCGCATGTACGAGCGCATTCCGGCCCGGGAGAGCTCGGCCAGGCGCTCGGCGGAGGCGTCCGGGACGACCCGGGCGAGGTTGGCCTCCAGGCGGAGGACGCCCTTGCCGCGGCGCTTCCAGGCGGTGTCGGCGATCCGCCGGCCGAGCCGTACGGCGACCCCTTCGGGCAGCTTCTTGACGGTGCTCCAGCCCAGGCCGTAGAGCGCGTCCGTGAGCCTGTCGGTGTCGATCCGCAGCGGACCGCTCTTCTTGCGCGCACTCATGCGCTAGTTCCCCCCTTGTGCGAGGGCGTCGGCCTCGGCCGACTCCCGGCGTACCGTCACCACACGCTGGCCGAGGGTGACCGCGCTGCCGACGCCGACGATCCACAGCGCGACCGGCAGCAGGACCTCGACGCCGGGCACCCCGAACGCGTGCAGCCCCGAGAGCCCGCAGGCCACCAGCGTGATGACCAGCCGCTCGGCGCGCTCCACCAGCCCGTTGACGTCGACCGGCAGCCCGATGGCCTCACCGCGCGCCTTGGTGTACGAGACCACCTGCCCGCTGGCCAGGCAGAAGATCGCCATCCCGCAGAGCACCAGGCTCTCGCCGCGTCCCGCGTACCACAGGGCGAGCCCGCCGAAGATCGCCGAGTCGGCGACCCGGTCGAGGGTGGAGTCGAGGAAGGCCCCCCAGCGGCTGGAGCGGCCGAGCTGCCGTGCCATGTTGCCGTCGACCAGGTCGGAGAAGACGAAGAGGGTGATCACGACCGTGCCCCAGAAGAACTCGCCCCGGGGGTAGAAGACCAGGGCGCCGGCCACCACGCCTCCGGTGCCGACGAGGGTGACCGCGTCCGGGCTGACGCCGATACGGATGAGCAGGGCGGCGAACGGCGTGAGAACACGCGTGAAGAAAGCACGCGCGTACTTGTTCAGCATGGCCTTCCCGGAGGTCGAAACGGGCCGCGAGGTCAAGGGGCCACCGGCTGGCCCATCGTAGCCACGAGGCCGCGGGCCGCCGCGAAGGCATCGCGGCGCAGGGTGCATCCCGCGGCTCGGGGTCGCCGCCACGCGCCTCCGGGCGCGCGAACGGGCCCCGTGTACCCCTTGGGAGCGCCGGGTCCGTGTGCCACGTATGGACGCATCATGACCCCGGTGGAAAGCTCGAATCACCGCAAAGTGTCGACCTGGAGGCGAGACACATGAGCGAGAAGACGAGTACACACCCGGGAGCCGCCGGCAGGGCATCAGCGGCCGACCGGCCCACGGCCCTGAGAAACGTGGTGCTGGTCGGCCACAGCGGATCGGGAAAGACCACTCTGGTCGAGGCCCTCGCGCTGGCTTCCGGCGCGGTCAACCGGGCGGGCCGCGTCGAGGACGGTGGGTGTCTGTCGGACTACGACGAGATCGAGCACCGCCAGCAACGCTCCGTACAGCTGTCCCTGGTCCCGGTGGACTGGGGCGGAATCAAGATCAATATCTTGGACACCCCCGGATACGCCGATTTCGTCGGGGAGCTCAGGGCCGGTCTGCGCGCCGCGGACGCGGCCCTCTTCGTTGTCTCGGCGGCCGACGGCGTGGCCGGCGCGACCCGTATGGTCTGGGACGAGTGCGCGGCCGTCGGTATGCCGCGGGCCCTGGTCATCACGCATCTGGAGGCGTCCCGCGCCGACTTCCACGAGATGACCGAGCTGTGCCGGAGCGCCTTCGGCGGCGAGGACCCGGACGCGGTGCTGCCGCTGTACCTGCCGCTGTACGGAACGCCGGGCGCCGACGGCCACTCCCCCGTCCACGGCCTGATCGGCCTGCTCTCCCGGCGGGTCTTCGACTACTCGTCCGGCGAGCGCACCGAACGTGAGCCGACGGCGGACGAGCTGCCGCTGATCGAGGAGGCCCGCAACCGCCTCATCGAGGGGATCATCGCCGAGAGCGAGGACGAGTCCCTGATGGACCGCTACCTCGGCGGCGAGGACATCGACGTCAAGACGCTCATCGGGGACCTGGAGACGGCGGTCGCCCGCGGCACCTTCCACCCCGTACTGGCCGCCGCACCGGCCGCCGAGGGCTCCCGGCAGGGCCTGGGCACCGTCGAGCTGCTGGAGCTGGTCACCGGCGGCTTCCCGACCCCGGCGGAGCGCGAGGCGCCCGAGGTGACCACCCCGCAGGGCGCGCCGCGCCCCGCGCTGGCCTGCGATCCCGACGGCCCGCTGGCGGCCGAGGTGGTCAAGACCTCCTCGGACCCGTACGTCGGCCGGATCTCGCTGGTGCGGGTCTTCTCGGGCACGCTGCGCCCGGACGAGACGGTGCACGTCTCGGGCCACGGTCTGCAGGACCGGGGCCACGAGGACCATGACGTCGACGAGCGGGTCGGCGCGCTGTCCGCCCCGTTCGGCAAGCAGCAGCGCCCGCTGCCCCAGGCGATCGCCGGCGATCTGGCGTGTGTGGCGAAGCTGTCCCGCGCCGAGACCGGCGACACCCTCTCCGACAAGGACAGTCCGCTCCTGATGGAGCCCTGGACGATGCCGGACCCGCTGCTGCCGGTCGCCATCCGGGCACACAGCAAGGCCGACGAGGACAAGCTCTCGCAGGGCCTGGCCCGCCTGGTGGCGGAGGACCCGACGATGCGCCTGGAGCACAATCAGGACACCCATCAGGTGGTGCTGTGGTGCCTGGGCGAGGCCCATGTCGACGTGGCACTGGAGCGGCTGCGCAACCGCTACGGCGTCCAGGTGGACACGGTCGCGCACAAGGTGTCGCTCCGGGAGACCTTCGGCGAGGCCTCCGCCGGCCGCGGGCGGCATGTGAAGCAGTCCGGCGGGCACGGCCAGTTCGCGATCTGCGAGATCGAGGTGGAGCCGCTGCCGGGCGGCTCCGGCATCGAGTTCGTGGACAAGGTCGTCGGCGGCGCGGTGCCCCGGCAGTTCATCCCGTCCGTCGAGAAGGGCGTACGCGCCCAGGCGGCACGCGGGGTGGCCGCCGGGCATCCGCTGGTCGACATCCGCGTCACGCTGCTCGACGGCAAGGCGCACTCGGTCGACTCCTCGGACGCCGCGTTCCAGACGGCGGGCGCGCTGGCGCTGCGCGAGGCCGCCGCCGGTGTCCGCATCGACCTCCTGGAACCGGTCTGTGAGGTGAGCGTGCTGATTCCGGACGACTTCGTCGGTCCGGTGATGAGCGATCTGTCGGGCCGCCGCGGCCGGGTCGTGGGCACCGAGCAGTCCGGGGCGGGCCGCACCGTCGTGCGCGCGGAGGTGCCCGAGATCGAGATCGGCCGGTACGCCATCGATCTGCGCTCCCTCTCGCACGGCAGCGGGCGGTTCTCCCGGGTCTACGTACGGCATGAGCCGATGCCGCCGCAGCTCGCCGACAAACACCGGGAAGAGGCGGCGAACGGCGCATAGTTGACGCCAGGTCAGCCCTGGATCGGCCGCTGTCCGGCTCAACCCCCTTGGGCTGGACGGCGGCTGTACGCTGAGAGCCCGTCGTTGGACCACTGTTCAGCGGCGGGATCCGCGGTCACCGGCTCGTGGCAGGTGTGCCGTCAGCGGAAGCCGGGAAGAGCCGCATCATCGGATGCGAGCGGTGTGGGGGGCGGTAGTGGCAGACGGGTTCGACTTCAGCCCAGGGGCGCAGGTGCCGCTCTCGGGGAGCGCCGGGCAGACGGCGGCGACCCAGGCGCTGGCCTCGGCCGCCTATCGGGACAGCCCGCTCGCCGACATTTCCAAGGCGGACTCCGACTCCGGCAAGTCCGAGATCAAGAAGCCCAAGCTGTCGCTGTTCGCGCCCAATCTCGGCGAGGCGTTCTCGCGCGCCGTACAGGTGCGGATGCTCGGCGGCGGCCGCAAGCCGCTCATCCAGTCGTTCGGGATCGAGCCGCAGACCATCGTCGAGCACTGTCTGTCGGCCACCCGCATCCGCAAGCAGCGGGACGTCAAACTGACGCTGCTGATGGTGCTGTTCGGGCTGCTGTTCCTGCCCGGTGTGCTGCTGTGGCTGGGCGTCTTCCAGCTGCGCAAGATGCTCTCCAAGGACGGCGAGGGCAAGGGGCTCTCACTGCTCGGCGGGGTGCTGCTGACCGTGCTCGCCGGCCTGGCCCTGATCTTCATGATCAAGCTGCCGCTGAACGGCTTCTGGCCGATGTACGCCCGTGCCATGGTCGTCGCCCCGGTGGTCGGCTGGTGGCTGGCCAAGCAGTTCTGCGAGAAGACCGCGGTGGCCATGCGGGAGTCCTGGAAGGGGCTGCTGGAGGGCGGCGGCGTGGCCGCCAAGATCCCCGAGGCGGTACCGCAGGACCCGAACGAGATCGCCGCCGAGACCCTCCGGCAGAATCTCGCCAAAGTCTCCGCCGAGCAGAACAGCAATGTCGTCTTCTACGCGGGCCCCAAGGGCATACTCGGCATGGGCACCCGCTGGGGCAGCTGGCAGCTGGCCGAAGAGCTCACGCCGGCCCGCGAGGGCACCGAGATCAACCCGTTCCGCAGCTGGGACGTGATCCGCGCGATCCACGACAAGCTGCGGCTGCTGGAGCGCAGCCCGCTGCACACCGGCGGTTTCCCGACGCCGTCCGTCCGCCACTGGATCGTCTCGCCGGTCGGCGAGAAGGCCGCCGCCGTCAGCCGCCCGGAGGGCACCCACGTCGAGGCGTACCAGATCCGCGGTCACGAAATAGAGCGGATCTGCAACGACCAGCAGTTCGGCAGCGGCAACCGCCACTACCTGGGCGTCCAGTTCGTCCTGTGGGACGGCCAGCTGGTCATCACCTTGATGATCACCGTCACGGTGCTGCACGAGACGCTGCGCATCGAGGTCACCGGCCACGCCCTCGGCCCGGTCAACGGCCTGTTCACGACGAAGCCGGAGCCCAAGACCAAGGACGTCGCCAAGGTCATCAAGTTCTGGGAGACCAAGACCCAGCACCTGCCGCTGATCGAGCCGCTGGAGGTGGTCCGGCTCGCCGCCCGCGCCCCGCTGACGTGGTTCCCGCCGGTCCTGGACTTCCTCGGCGGCAAGCTGACCCTCCCCGAGCCGTTCGGCCTGCGGCACGTGTGGGCCGACAAGCCCTGGCGGCACCGCTTCATGGCCGATGACGCGCTGCGCGCCGCGACCCCGGTCCTGCGGACGGTGCACGCCGCCGCGATGAACGTCCTGAGGGACAACGGCGTGAACACCGAGCGCTTCACCAACCGCTCCCTGGTGCTCAGCGGCATGATCCAGGGCGTGGAGCCGCACAAGGCCGACGAGTACAACGCCTAGGCCCGGCCCGTCGGACAGGCCCTGGGGACAGCCCCCAGGGCTCCCCGGGCCGGTGGGCGGGCCCGCGCTAGCGGAAGATGCCCGTGTGGCCCAGGGAGTACCGGCCCGGCTGCGGGTAGACCGCGAGGCCGTGCGGGCCCTGGCCGACCGGGATCTTGGCCAGGGTCTTGCCGGTGCGGGTGTCCAGTGCGTAGACCTCGGAGTGGTAGCGGCCGGACAGCCACAGGACCTTGCCGTCGGTGGACAGCCCGCCCATGTCGGGGCTGCCGCCGCCGCGGATGTGCCATTTGCCGTTGAGTTCGCCGGTCCTGAAGTCGAGCAGGGAGATCGAGCCCTCGCCGCGGTTGGAGATGTACATCGTCTTCGAGTCGCGGCTGACGTAGAGGCCGTGGGTGCCCTTGCCGGTCGGCATCAGCTTCGGCTGCTCGAAGGTGTCGCCGTTCAGGACCCAGATCCCGTCGGCCATCATGTCGGCGATGTACCAGGTCCTGCCGTCCGGGGAGATCTTCACGTCCTGCGGCATCGCCCCCTCGAACGGCAGCTTCTGCTGCCCGATGACCTTCATCTTCTCCGTGTCGACCTTCAGCAGCTCGCCGGAGAACTCGCAGGAGACGACGAAGTACCTGCCGTCCGGTGAGAAGTCGGCGTGGTTGACGCCGGCGCAGCTGACCGGGACGGTCTTGCGGACCTCCATGCTGTGCGGATCGCGGAAGACCAGCTGCCGGTCCATCGAGGCCATGACGACCGCGTACTTCCCGTTGGGCGTGAAGTACAGGTTGTAGGGGTCGTGGACCTTGACGCGCTCGCCCGCCTTGCCGGTGGCGGGGTCGATCGGGGTCAGGTCGTGCCCCCGGTTGTTGTTGACCCAGAGCGTCTTCATGTCCCAGGACGGCACGACGTGCTGCGGCTGCACGCCGACCGGGAGGGTCTCGATGACCTTGTACGTCTTCGGGTCGATGACGCTGACGGTGTCGGAGCCGGTGTTGGGTACGTAGATCCGCGAGGGGTAGTTCCTGACCTGCGGCGCCAGCCGGCCCGGCCGGTCCGCCGCGTACAGGTCGTGCTCGTCGAGCAGCGGCGGCATCCCGGGCAGGCCCGGCTTGGCGGCCTTGACCGGCGCGCGCTCGACCGGCTTCGGGCTCTGCGCGGCGGGCTCGGTCCCGCCGCCGCTGCAGCCCGCCGCCACCAGCGCACAGGCCACGGCGAGCAGCGCGGCCGCCCGGCGACGCAGGCGCCGTCCCAGAGGACTCGGGGAATCGGTACGGTTCCGGTCAGCCATCAGGTCACTAGCTCCGTTGTCGTCACCGCGCGCAGACCGCGCCGGCGGAGGCCGTCGAGGATGGCGGGCAGCGCGGCCACCGTGCCGGCGTGCCCGAGGTGGAGGCTCACGACCGAGCCCGGCCCGACCGAGTCCAGGACCGTTCGCCGGACGGCCGGGGCACCGGGGTCGTTCGCGTCGAGGGAGTCCACGTCGTAGGACAGGACATGCGGATAGCCGGCCTTGCGGGCCAGCCCGGTCACCAGCCCGGTGGCCCGCCGGGCCTGCGAGGGACGGAACCAGCTGCCGATGGTTCCGGTGAGCCTGCGCAGCCGGTCGGCGCACCGGACGATCTCGGCGTACGCCTCGGCGGCCGGCAGGGCGCAGATCGCGCGGTGGTGCATGGTGTGGTTGCCCAGCTCATGGCCGCCGTCGAGGATGCGACGGGCCATCGCGGGCTGCTCGTCGAGCCAGTCGCCGACGGCGAGCACGGTGACCGTGGCGCCGGCCCGCTCGGCCTCGGCCAGCAGGGCGGTCGCCAGCCCGGGGTCGCCCGCGCCGTGGAAGGTCAGCGCGACCGCACGGCCGTCCCGGGGCCCGTGCGCGATCTCGGCGCCCAGGCCGGGCACCCGGGTGGGCGGCCGGGCGGCGCGCACCGGGGCGGGCGGGCGCCGGTCCGTCCCGGAGGGGCTCGGCCCGCCGGGCGCCCGTACGGCGCCGGGGTCCTCGTCCCGGTCCGGGTCGCAGCCCGCCACCAGCGCACCGGCGGCCGCGGCGGAGGCGGCCGCGCGCAGCACGGAGCGACGATCCAGTGAAGTCACCACCCCATTAGAGAGGCAACTAATCGGAATTAGGGTGATCTGCCCTATTCACCCGCATACGTGTCGCTTCGGGCCCCATCCGGCACACCGCCCGGACAACGGCCCGAGGGCACCTACTCCGGCCAGGCCCCGGCGAGCATCGTCCGTGTGTCGGCGAGGAGTTGGGGCAGCACCTTGGTGTGCCCGACCACCGGCATGAAGTTGGTGTCCCCGCCCCAGCGCGGGACGACGTGCTGGTGGAGATGGGCCGCGATCCCGGCGCCGGCGACCGAGCCCTGGTTCATCCCGATGTTGAAGCCGTGCGCCCCGGACGCGGTACGCAGCGCGGTCATCGCCCGCTTGGTGAACTCCGCCAGCTCGGCGGTCTCCGCACCGTCCAGCTCGGTGTAGTCGGCGACATGCCGGAACGGGACGACCATCAGGTGGCCGCCGTTGTACGGGTACAGGTTCAGCACCGCGTACACCCGCTCACCGCGCGCGATCACGAGGCCGTCCTCGTCCGACTTCGCGGGGATCGTGCAGAACGGGCAGCCGTCGTCGGCCCCCGGGCCGGTGGGCTTGTTCTCGCCCTGGATGTAGGCCATCCGGTGGGGCGTCCACAGGCGCTGGAAGGCGTCCTGCGTCCCGACTCCGATCTGCTGCTCCGGCTCGCTTGTCATACGGGCCAGCATATGGCTTCGTCCATTGGCAGCGTGTCGTTGGGGCACGTACCGACGGCCGCTCCGCGATGCTGTGGCGATGGACCGGGAAACGCGACTGCAGGAGTGGGAGAAGACCGCCGAGCCGTACCTCCTGATCGCCTCGATCCTCTTCCTCACCGCCTACGCCGTGCTGGTCCTGGTCCCCGGCCTCTCCCCCGGCTGGCACGCCCTGTGGGTGACCGTCACCGTCGTGAGCTGGGGCGTCTTCGTCGTCGAATACCTGGCCCGGCTGCTGCTCAGCGCCGACCGGCGGCACTTCGTCCGCACCCGCTGGCTGGACCTGATCGTGACCGTACTGCCGCTGCTGCGGCCGCTGCGGATCGTCGAGACGCACGAGCGGCTGCAGCGCCACCGGGACCGGCCACGGCTCGCCCTGGAGACCCGGGTGATGACCTACGCCGGACTGACCTCGCTGCTCCTGGGCTTCGCCGCCAGCCTGGCCGTCTACCACGACGAGCGCGACGCCCCGCACGCCGACATCCGTACCTTCGGCGACGCGGTGTGGTGGGCCGCCTCCACCCTCACCACGACCGGATACGGCGACGCCACCCCGGTCACCGCGCGCGGCCGGGTGACCGGGGTGGTGCTGATGTTCGTCGGCGTCGCCCTGGTCGGGGCGGTGGTGGGCTCCTTCTCCTCCTGGCTGCTGCGGCGCTTCCGCCAGGAGGGGGAGGCATGAGAAGGCCCCGGGGAGCTGGGAGCTCTCCCGGGGCCTCGCGCCTGCAGAACCGGCGTCACACCTGGACGCGGCGCTCCACCACGTCGAGGATCTCGGCGATCGCCTCGTCGCGCGGGATCCCGTTCTTCTGCGACCCGTCGCGGTAGCGGAACGAAACCGCCCCCGCCGCCATGTCCTCATCACCGGCGATGACCATGAACGGCACCTTGCTCTTCTGCGCGTTCCTGATCTTCTTCTGCATCCGGTCCGACGAGGAGTCGACCTCGATCCGCAGCCCCTTGGCCCTCGCCTGCGCGGCGAACTCCTCCAGGTACGGCACATGCGCGTCGCCGATCGGGATGCAGGTCGCCTGCACCGGCGCCAGCCACGCCGGGAACGCGCCCGCGTAGTGCTCCAGCAGCACCGCGAAGAACCGCTCGATCGAACCGAACAGCGCACGGTGGATCATGACCGGACGCTGCTTGGAGCCGTCCGCCGAGGTGTACTCCAGCTCGAAGCGCTTGGGCTGCTGGAAGTCGACCTGGATGGTCGACATCTGCCAGGTACGGCCGATCGCGTCCTTGGCCTGCACCGAGATCTTGGGGCCGTAGTACGCGGCGCCGCCCGGGTCCATGACCAGCTCCAGGCCCTGCTTCTCGGCGGCCTGGCGCAGCGTCTCGGTGGCCTCCTCCCACTCCTCGGGCTCACCGATGAACTTCTCGGACTCGTCGCGGGTGGACAGCTCCAGGTAGAAGTCCGACAGACCGTAGTCGCGCAGCAGGTCCAGCACGAAGGTCAGCAGCGAGTCCAGCTCCTGCGGCGCCTGCTCCTTGGTGCAGTAGATGTGCGAGTCGTCCTGGGTGAAGCCGCGGGCGCGGGTGAGGCCGTGCACCACACCGGACTTCTCGTAGCGGTAGACCGTGCCGAACTCGAAGAGCCGCAGCGGCAGTTCGCGGTACGAGCGGCCGCGCGCCTGGAAGATCAGGTTGTGCATCGGGCAGTTCATCGCCTTGAGGCGGTAGTCCTGGCCCTCGAACTGCACCGGCGGGAACATCGCGTCCGAGTAGCTCGGCAGGTGCCCCGAGATCTCGAAGAGCTTCTGCTTGGAGATGTGCGGGGTGTTGACGAACTCGTAGCCCGCCTCCTCGTGCCGCCGGCGGGCGTAGTCCTCCATCACCTTGCGGATCACGCCGCCCTTGGGGTGGAAGACCGCCAGGCCCGAACCGAGGACCTCCGGAATGGAGAACAGATCCAGCTCCGCACCGAGCTTGCGGTGGTCGCGCTTCTCGGCCTCGGCGAGGAACTCCAGATGCGCCTTGAGCTCGTCCTTCGTCGGCCAGGCGGTGCCGTAGATCCGCTGCAGCTGCTTGTTCTTCTCGCTGCCGCGCCAGTACGCGGCCGCCGAGCGCATCAGCTTGAACGCCGGGATGGCACGGGTGCTGGGCAGGTGCGGACCGCGGCACAGGTCCTTCCAGCACAGCTCGCCGGTCTTGGCGTCGAGGTTGTCGTAGATGGTCAGCTCGCCGGCGCCGACCTCGGCGGAGGCACCCTCGGCGGCGTCCGCGGCGGAGCCCTTGAGCCCGATCAGTTCGAGCTTGTACGGCTCGTCCGCCAGCTCCTCGCGCGCGGCGTCATCGCTGACCGCACGGCGCGCGAACCGCTGCCCGCGCTTCTGGATCTCCTGCATCTTCTTCTCGATGCGCTTGAGATCGTCCGGGTGGAAGGGGGTCTCCACGTCGAAGTCGTAGTAGAAGCCGTCCTTGATGGGCGGGCCGATGCCGAGCTTCGCCTCCGGGAACAGCTCCTGCACCGCCTGGGCCATCACATGCGCGGTGGAGTGCCGCAGGATGTTCAGGCCGTCCTCGGAGGTGATGTCGACGGGCTCGACCTCGTCGCCCTCGGCGACCTCGTACGCCAGGTCCTTCAGCTCCCCGGCCACCCGCGCGGCGACGACACTGCGCTCGCCCTGGAAGAGGTCGGCGGCCGTAGTGCCCGTGGTCACCACGCGTTCTTCCCGCTCGGAATCGCGTTGGACGGTCACACGGACGTCTGACACCGGTCTCTCCTGACTCATGTCTCTTTCACGTCAGCGATTGCTGCGCAGCCGAATCGTACCGAGCCCGCGGACCCGACCGCGAAACGGTTTCGGCGCAGACCGGTGCCGCCCGCCTATTCCTCGTCCAGCGGCCCGCCGCACGCCTCCTCGAAGAAGTCGAGGTTCTCCTGGAGCGACTTCAGCAGCCGGTCCCGCTCCGCCTCGTCGACCTGTACGGGCGTGACGTCGCGGCCACCGGTGATCCGGCGGAAACCGCCCCGGCTCTCCAGCCGCCCGCTGACCCGGATCGGCAGCCCCACCAGGTGGGCGTGCCCGGCGATCCGGTAGTCCTCCTCCCCCAGCGCGACCCGTACCTGCCCCACATCGGCCCCGGTGATCACCCGCAGCCGCACCGTGCCGGGACCGCCGGGCCGCTCCCTGCGCAGCCGTACGACCGCGCCGGTCACCCGTACCGGCAGCGACGGCTCCTCGCGTACGTAGCGCTGGGCCGCCTGCTGGAGGGCCGGCAGATCGCCGGGCGAGAACTCCACCGGTTCGGGGCGCGCCGGGCAGCCGGCCGGGGCGCCGGCCGCCGGTGACCACTCCACCGCGATCCGCACCCCCTCCGCATCGCGGACCAGCGCGATCAGCGCCTGCGCCAGCTCATGGCAGACGCCCAGCTCGACGGCCGCGTCGAAGGCCTCCATACCGCCGGTGGCGCGCTGGTAGTCGGTGGCGTCACGGGCCGCGTGCAGGGCCCGCTGCAGCCCGGCGACCGCCCCGCGCCCGCCGCGCACCGGGACGAACGCGGTCAGCCGGCGCCCGCCCGCCGCCGGGCCGACCAGCACCTCGCCCAGGAAGCCCTCCGCCTGCCGCCTGTGCCGGGCGCCGTAGTAGCCCGCCCGCCCGTACGTCCCCAGCGCGCCGGCGATCAGCATCGAACGGGCCGCGCCGCGCAGCTGCTCCTGCGCCACCCAGTAGGCGGCGCCCGAGCCGCCCTCGGGGACCTCGCGCTCCCAGCGCAGCTCGTCGCTGGGCACCGCCAGCCCCACCAGCACCTCGCGGGCGGTGGGCGCGGCGCTCTGCGCCAGCGCCGCCAGCGCCTCGGCGAGCAGCTCGGCGCTGTCGGGGAAGCGGCGGTCGTGGGGCACCAGCAGGCTGGTGCCGGCGGCCCCGCCGGGCGGCGTCCACCGGGCGTAGTGGCCCGCGGCCCCGCCCCGGCGGCGCCAGCCGTGCCGGGCCAGCAGCGCGCTGAGCACCGCCGGGTCGAGCTGCGCGGGGTCCAGGAGCCGCGCGTCGGGTTCATCGGTCGGCCGGTACATCAGGGTCTCCCTCCCGCTCCGACCCGCGTCATGATCTCGCAGAGCGCTCGGTCGTCGAAGATCCGCGTGGTCGGGATCCGCACAGTGGTCCTGCGCCGGCCGGTCACCGGATGGCCGGCCAGGTTGATCCAGTAGCAGCAGTGCCGCAGTTCGAGGCGGTCGTGAGAGGCCCGCAGCCAGTCGTCCTGGGTCCGCGGGACCAGCATCACGACCAGGATCTTGTGCACCGAGACGGGCGTACGGGCCAGCTTCACCAGGTGGTCGTTGTCGAGCGTGAAGGCGAAGGTCGGCCCCGGCGGGCGCGGGGCGATCTGGTAGGTGCACTTGAGCTGCACCTTGATGGTGACCTCGTCGTCGACGGTGTGGCCGGGCGCGCCATGGCTGACGTGCCAGTCGATGCCGTTGTCCGGGAAGGGCTGCGCCAGCGAGCATCCGGAGGCGGCGGCGACCGCGTGCAGATAGCCCACCTGGAGGGTCTCCATGCAGGCAGTGGTGGCGAGTCCGCCGCGCTGCGGTGTGGTCCGCTGGGGCAGCAGCCCGCCCGGTTCGGGCTGCGCGAGCGTCATCGCTCAAAGCCTTCCGGGCTTGGGGGAACACCCCCACGATCGATGCGTCTGGGACGACGGGCGGCGGCCGATCGCGCGGCCCGTCCCTGTGGTTGTCTCCGCGTCAAGTGGTCCGCAAACAAAGACGGTTCGAGCACCCGGCGGCTCGGGTATCACCAGCTCGGATGGCCTGCCATGTCATCCTCCTTACAAGCACGAGGAGTTGGGATGATGCCGCGCTGGTATGACGGTCCCCTTGCCGCTTTCGACACCGAGACGACGGGCATCGACGTAGAGCAGGATCGCATCGTCTCCGCTGCCCTGGTGGTCCAGGAGACCCCGCGCTCGGCGCCCCGCACCACCCGTTGGCTCATCAACCCCGGCGTCGAGATACCGGAGGCGGCGACGGCGGTGCACGGGCTCACGGCCGACCATCTCGCCCTGCACGGCCGCTGGCCGGCGCCGGTACTGGAGGAGGTCGCGCGCGCCCTGGCCGCCCAGTCGGTGGCCGGCCGCCCGCTGGTGGTGATGAACGCCCCCTTCGATCTGACCCTTCTGGAACGCGAGTTGAAGCGGCACCGCGCCAGCTCGCTCAACGCCTACCTGGGCGCGCACCCGCTGTGCGTCCTCGACCCCCGCGTCCTCGACAAGCACCTTGACCGCTACCGCAAGGGCCGCCGTACGCTCACCGACCTGTGCGCGCATTACGAGGTCGAGCTGACCGACGCGCACGAGGCGGCCGCCGACGCGTTCGCCGCCCTGCGCGTCGTCCGGGCCCTGGGCCACCGCTTCGCCGACCGGCTGGAGGGGCTGCAGCCGGCGGAGCTGCACACCCGCCAGGCGGTCTGGCACGCGGCCCAGGCCCGCGGGCTGCAGACGTGGTTCGCCCGCACCGGCACTTTCGAGGCGGTCGATCCGCATTGGCCGCTGCGTCCCGAACTCCCGGCCGCGGCCTGATTACGCATCAGGAATTCCGGGGGCCCGTCCGGCAAAGGCACGGCACCGTACGGGAATTCCGGCCGCGGCATTCTTCCAACAAAAAGAACCGGGCCGCCTTTCGGCGGCCCGGTCCTTGATCCCGGTGGGCGATACTGGGTTCGAACCAGTGACCTCTTCGGTGTGAACGAAGCGCTCTCCCACTGAGCTAATCGCCCGGGTGTCGGCGAGGTTTCCCTCGCGAACGACCTGAACAATACAGGTCGTCCGGGCCTTCCATCAAATTCCTGTCAGCCGCGGGCCAGCCAGGCGGCGAGGCCGCGCCGTCCGGCGCGCATCATCAGCGCGTGATTGGCCACGAACAGCGGCCGCCCCACCAGCGCGAACCGCCGCAGCAGCGGCTTGCGGACCTCGACGTCCTGATCGAACACCGCGCGGGTGCCGCCGGCGGTGGGCGTGATCGTCCAGCGCGCCCACCCGGACAGATCTCCCCGCATGGCGATCTCCAGCAGTCCCGCCTCCGGGTCCCGTACCCGCTCGCTCGCGGTGACCTCCAGGTCGTACGGGAGCAGCGAGCGGAAGCGGGCGGTGCCGCTGCGGTCGTCGAGCGCGGTCACCTCGCGGACCTGCGGCCACCACCGGGGGTAGGCCTCGGCGTACTCCAGGGCGGCGTAGACGGCCGCCGGCGGGGCGTCGAGCAGCCAGACGCTGCGGAAGCGGTAGCGGTGCAGCCGGCGTGACCAGTCGGGCATGAGCCCAGTGTGCCCGCACGGGCGTCCGCACACGCCCAACAACTGCGACGGCCCGGAGACTTGGAGTCTCCGGGCCGTCGTCCCGGGTGGGCGATACTGGGTTCGAACCAGTGACCTCTTCGGTGTGAACGAAGCGCTCTCCC